>CAKZJK010000001.1 GCA_936942565.1 uncultured Caulobacter sp.
TGAGATCGCGCGGGTCAATCGCGCCGCCAAGATGCTCTCCATCAACGCCCTGATCGTCGCGGCGCGCGCGGGCGAAGCTGGCAAGGGGTTCGCCATCGTCGCCGAGGAGTTCAAGAAGATCTCCACCGAGATCGACGCCGTCGCGGCCGCGCTGGAGAGCCAGGTCCGCGCCGATCTTGACGAGTTGTCCGCCATCGGCGGAGCGATCCTTTCGCACATGCGAGGTCAGAGACTGGCCGATCTGGCGCTCAACGCCATCGAGATCGTCGACCGCAATCTCTACGAACGGACTTGCGACGTGCGCTGGTGGGCGACGGACTCGGCCGTTGTCGCCTGTCTCGGCGAGGAGGACCAGGCGGCCAGACTGCACGCGAGCAACCGTCTCGGCGTCATTCTGGATGCCTACACCGTGTATCTCGACCTATGGATCTGTGACGCGCGGGGACGGGTCGTCGCGAATGGGCGGCCATCGCGCTATCCGAATGTGGTCGGCCAGTCCGTCGCCGAGGCCCGGTGGTTCCAGGACGGGCTGCGCACCGCCAGCGGTGATGACTTCGTAGCGTGCGATATTGAACGCTGTCGGGCGCTCGGCGATGCTCCCGTCGCCACCTACGCCACGGCCATACGCGCCGACGGCGAGGCGAGCGGCAAGCCCCTCGGCGTTCTTGGCGTGCATTTCGACTGGCGGCCTCAGGCTCAGGCGGTCGTTGATGGCGTTCGCCTCACGAGCGAAGAGCGGGAACGTTCGCGAGTAATGCTGCTGGATCAGAAGGGACGAGTTCTCGCTTCCTCGGACAATCAAGGCGTTCTGAGCGAAATATTCCCCCTCGATACATCGGCGGGTCCAATGGGTAGCTATGCCGAAGGTGAAGTCACGGTCGGTTATGCGCTGACGCCAGGCTACGAGACCTATGCGGGTCTTGGTTGGTATGGATGTCTCGTACAGCGCCAACAAATCCCGGGATTAACCACGGTGGCGGCGTAATCTTAACCAAGCCGGGTGCTTATTAACCCAACTATTGTTCGCTTCGTACGCGAAACCGACTAGATTCTTGGCATTTTTTATGGATTTTCACGGCGCGGCGTTGCATTGCAGCGCAGCACGTGGTTTTTTAGGCCTAACGAGCTTCTGACGAAGTCTGATAGTTCTGCCGGGGGCGGAGAGACGCGTCATATTCTTAGTCTAGGGCTCGTTCGCGTATACTTTTCGAGGGATTTGCACGGGAAGTGTGGTCTCCGGGAAACGCTTCCGTCGAGAAATCGACGTAGGCGCGCGTTCAGGGCTAGAGAATTCGTTTACATTGTCCTAAAGGGACGCCGTTAATTTGGAGGGAGCAGTCATGGCTTCTCATCGCGTTCGTGCGATCGCTATCAGCTTGGCCGTTGCGCTGGCGCCCATGGGCGCTGGTCAGGTCTGGGCTCAAAACACCCCGGCCCCCACGGCCGCTTCGTTGCAGGCGACGATCTCGGCCGCGGCGCGCCAGGCGGCCGCTGATCCGACCTTCGCCAGCAAGACTCAAGCTCAGAAGCTCGCCGCCATCCAGGCCGCCGTCTCGGCCGCTCTGGCCGCCAGCGGCGCCAGCCCGACGGTGATCGCCGCCGCCCTGGTGCAAGCGGTTTCTTCCGGTACCGTTTCGGCCGGTGTGGCCATCCAGGTGGCCGCCGCCGTGGCTCCCGAAGTCGCTCAGACGGTGGCGTCGGCTCCGGTCGTGACCCAGCAACTGGCCGCCACGGGCCAATCGGCGTCAGTGACCACCACTGCGGCCACTGACGGCGGCGGCGCGCCGAGCGTTCTGGTCAGCCTGCAAGGCGTGTCTTCGGCCGCTGCGGGTGGCGATGCTGGCGCTGGCACCGGCGGTGGTACGACCACGACGACCACCGCGCCGTACGATCCGTGCGCTGGCGTCATCGCCGCCTACTGCGGCGGTTAATAGAACTACAGTCTCGGGGCGGACCGGCGCGTCACGACGTGCGTCGGCCGCCTCCTTCTGGTGGGGATAAACATGCGACTCCTAATGTGCTCGGCCGCCATGGCCTGCATCGCCTTGACCGTGCCTCAAGCCGTTCAAGCTCAAGACCTCGGCTCCAACTTCAAGCGTGACAAGAACGTCAGCGTTCGTCAGCGCCCGCGCCCCGACTACGAGGCGACCGGCCAGAAGGCTGGTGGTTTCACGCTCTACCCGCGGATCACTGCCGAGGTTGAGCGCAACGACAACATCTACGCCGTCGCCACGGACGAGACCAGCGACACTATCTGGCGCGTGAAGCCGGAAGTGGCTGTGCGTTCGGATTGGTCGCGTCACGCTTTTGGCCTGTTCGCCGGCGGAAACATCATCCGTTATTCGGACAATGGCTCGGAAGACACCGAGGAATATACTGTCGCCGCCAACGGTCGACTTGACATCGCGCGTGGTGCCAACATTACGGCGTCCAGCCAGTATCAGCGCCTCACCGAACCGCGCACCGCCATTACCGCGGGGTCCCCGGCGGGCGCCACGCCCAAGCCCGTGCAGTACGATCTCGTGACGAGCAGCCTGGTCGGCGTGAAGGAATTCAACCGCCTTCGCGTCACCGGTCGCTTGGACGATAAGGATTTCAACTACAAGGACCAGGGCGTCGTCACGTTCAACCAGAACACGCGCGACCGTAACGAGTTCTTCTACGGCGCCAAGGCCGAGTATGCCGTTAGCCCGGACACGGCCGTGTACGTGTCAGCTGTCGGCAACAAGAAGGACTACGACACCAACCTCGCGGCTTTCGATCGTTCGTCGGACGGCTATGTCGTCGGCGTCGGCGCCAACTTCGATGTGTCGGAGCTGGTTCGTGGCGACCTGCAGGTCGGCTACATGAAGCAGTCCTACGATCGCGCGGCTTTCAAGGATATCGATGGCTTCAACGCCGTTGGTCGCCTTGAGTGGTTCCCGACCCAGCTGACCACGGTTGGCGTGAATGGTTCGCGGACGATCGAAGAATCCGTCGCGCCGGGCGCTCCGGGCTATGTCTCGAACCAGATCGGGGCGTCCATCGACCACGAACTGATGCGCAATGTCCTGCTGTCGGCTAACGCCTCTTACGGCAAGGACAACTACGCGCAGATCGATCGTGACGACAAGCGCACCAACCTCTCCGCGACGGCGACCTACCTGCTGAACCGCCGCGTGGGCCTGTTCCTCACCTACAACTACCTGAAGCAAGAGTCGTCCGGTGCTCAACGCGCCGCCTCGTTCACGGACAACAAGGTGATCGCTTCGGTCGCCCTTCAGTTCTAAGAAAAACGTCCACGAAACGGCAATCAATGCCGATTACTGAGAGTGGTTATGGACGGCTCCGGTTATGAAACTTCGAACGCTCCGGTGAATGCCACCGGAGCGTTGTCTTTTGACCTGAATATCGCCATCGCGACCTTCAGGCGGCGTTTCCGCCTGTTCGCGGCGGTGGCGGTGGTCGTGTTCGCCGCGGTGGTGCTCTTCACCCTGCAGCAGACACCCCGCTACACGGCGGTAGCCCAGGTTATGCTCGACGTCCGCAAGGAGCAGGTCACCGACATGAGCGCGGTGCTCTCGGGCTTGCCCGCCGACTCCGCCGTGGTCGACACCGAGGTCGAGGTTCTCAAGTCTCGCTCCCTGGCGGCTCGGGTCGTCAAGGACCTGAAGCTCGAGGAAGACCCTTACTTCAATCCCTATCTGCCGAAGGCGAAGGGCGCGGGGGCCTGGTTTTCCTCGCTCAAGAAGGCGGCCGCGCCCGTGGCGGTTACCGATTCCGCCGAACTGCAGCGTCGTCGGGAGCGGATCGTCGACAATGTGCTCGATGGCCTGAAGGTCCGCCGCGCCGGCCTGACTTACTTGATTTCCATCGAGTACACGCACACCGATCCTCGTCGGGCGGCGGATCTGGCGAACGCCTTCGCCAATCTCTATCTGACCGAGCAACTCGAGGCCAAGTTCGACGCCACGCAGAAGGCAAACGAGTGGCTGGACACCCGCGTGGGCGAGCTTCGCGACCAGGTCGCGCAGGCCGACGCCGCTGTTCAGCAGTACAAGATCGCCAACAACCTGCTCAGCGCCGAGGGCGCGACACTTACCGAGCAGGAAATCTCCGGGCTGAACCAACAGCTCGCGCTCAGCCGCGCCGCGCAGGCCGAAACCGACGCTCGCCTGGCCATCGCGCGTCAGCAGCTGGCCCGGGGCAGCACCGGCGAGGATGTCGGCGAGTCCCTGAACTCGCCCGTCGTGCAGCAACTGCGTAAGCAGCGCTCCGAAAAGAGCGCCCAAGTCGCCGATCTCGGCGGCCGTTATGGCGACCGCCACCCGGATCTGCTGAAGGCCAAGCGCGAGCTGGCCGACATCGACACTCAGATCCAGGCTGAAATCCGCCGCATCATCTCGAACCTGGAAGCCCAGGCTCAGGTCGCGCGTCAGCGGACGGGCTCCGTCGCCTCCAGCGTCTCGCAGTCCAAGGGCACGCTCGCGGGCAACAACCGCGCGGCGATCGGTCTCGCGGAGCTGGAGCGCAAGTCCCAGTCCGTCAAGACGCTGTACGAGACGCTGCTCTCGCGCTTCAAGCAGACGACCACGCAGGAAGGCATCGAGCAGGCTGACGCCCGCGTCGTGTCGCCGGCCAAGATCCCCACGCGCGCCAGCTATCCCAAGCCGTCCTTGAACCTTGCCCTTGGCTTGGTTCTGGCCTTGGGCGCGGGCGTCGCGTCGATCGTTCTGGCCGAAATCTTGATGGCCGGTCTGTTCACCGAGGACGAGGTCGAGCGCCGTCTGGGTCTGCCCTATCTGGGCGCCGTGCCGTCGCTGGACACCACGGTCGACGACGCCAAGCCCCTGCGGGGCTTGACGCCGCCAGAGTATCTTCTGGCCAAGCCGCTCTCGAGCTTCGCCGAGAGCCTCCGCAAGCTGCGAGCGTCCATCCTGTTCTCGAAGGTGGGCGAGACGGTGAAGGTCATCGCGGTGACTTCGTCCCTGCCGGGCGAGGGCAAGACGACCACCACCTTCTCGTTGGCGCGTACGTTGGCGACCTCGGGCGCCAAGGTCATTGTCGTGGACTGCGACCTTCGACAAAGCGCCATAACGCAGTTCCTTAAGGAGCCGGCGAAGGTCGGCCTTCTCGAGGTCCTGAACGGCGTGGCCACGCTTGAGCAGGCCTTGATCGATGACGAGAGCGGGGCGCATATCCTCCCGCTGGCGAAATCGTCCTACACGCCGCGCGACGTGCTCGGTTCGTCGGCCATGCATCGCCTGCTGCAGGAGCTACGCAACCGGTACGAGATCGTTCTGCTGGACACCGCGCCGCTTCTGGCGATCGCCGACACCCGCATCCTGGCACCGCATACCGACGCCGTGGTGATGTTGGTGCGGTGGAAGAAGACGCCGGTGAAGGCGGTTCAATCGGCCCTGAGCCTTCTGCAGGGAACGCGAGCGTTCATCGCAGGCGTCGCCCTGACCCAGATGGACCTCAAGGCGCAGTCCCGCTACGGCTACGGCGACTCCTATTATTATTACGCCAACTATCGAAAGTACTATGCGGACTAGGACGAAGTCGGGCGGGGGGGCGTCCTCGTCCGGCGCCGCTAGAAGTCGAAAGCTCCAAATTTCCGAGGGCGTCGCGATCGGCGCCCTCGTTGCTTTGGTCGTGGCGGAAATCGTCGCTTTCGGCGCGAGCGACGTCGCGGTGGCCGCCGTGTTCGGCGTGCTGGAAGCCCTCTTCCTTCTGGTTGTTCTGGCGACGTGCGGTTGGGCGCGGCGGATCCCGAGCATTTTGGCGACGCCTTGGCCCGGCCTGATGCTCCTCGCGGTGCTGATCGCCGCCGCCTGGTCCTTGACGCCGTTTGGCCCTGGTGGGGCGCACCCCCTTTGGGCCTATGTCGGGAAGGCCGGCGGGTCGATCACGGTGGACCGTTCAGCGCTCGTCCTGAACCTTGTGCGGCTGCTGGGACTGGCTTGCTTGTTTCAAGGCGCGTGGATCATCGGCGCGTCGGAGACGCGTCGGCGCGCGCTGATCTGGTGGATGTTGCTGGCGCTGAGCGCCTATACCGCGCTTGCGATCGTGGATCATGTCACGCTCAACGGCGGTCAGCGGCTAACGGCGACGCTGTTAAGCCCCAACAGCGCGGCCACACTGATGGGCGTCGGTGTCGTGTTCGCCTCGGCGTTCCTGTCTCAAGCCATCCAGAGAGCGGGCGGGGCCTTTCGTCTCGAGAAGCTTGGTTTCGATGCGAGCCTGGCGTTTGGCGCGGCCGGTATCTTCGCCGTCGCCTTGGTCATGACCGCTTCGCGAGCCGGCGTCTTCTCGACCGTCATTGCTTTGGCGGTATTGCTTACTTGGCAGGTTCTGGCCCAGGGGCGCAAACTCGGCGTCGTGGCCATCGTCGGCGGCGCCGCGGCCGTGCTGGTGGTGGTTGGGGTGGCCATGCGGAGCGCCGACCTAATGGCGGTCCGGCTCGAAAACCTCGAAAGCGATATCGTCGCGCGGAAGGTGATCTTCGACGCGCACTGGCAGGCTTTTCTCGGGTCGCCTTGGTTCGGATTCGGTCTCGGCTCGTTCCCGGCTGTCAACCAACTGATCGTGACCAGCGAAACTCTGCCCGTTCTGCACAATGTGCGGGCCGCCCATAACCTTTATCTCCAGTGGCTCGAGGAGGCCGGCGTCGTCGGCGCCATCTTGATGGCCGCCTGGGTTCTGATCGCGCTCTGGCGCGCGGTTCGCGAGGGCCTCAAGCCCGGCGGGGGCGGCGCCATGGCGCGCGCCACCGTCGCCGCTGCTGTCTTGGTGCTCCTGCACGGCCTGTCCGACTTCGCCGCGCAGGTTCCGGCTCTCCAGGCGTTATTCGCCGTGGGTCTTGGCGCGGTGACGGCCGTGGCGCCTTCGCGCCGGAACCCGCCCAAGAGCCGGCCGGACGGCTTTGTCTTCGCCGGCGTCGTTCTCGTCATTTCCCTTCTATTCGCCGCGCCTCTGGCGGTGTCGCGTTTCGGCGGCGACATGGCGTGGGCCCCCACGGCGTCGGCCGATGTTCTCGCCGTGAGCATCGAGCGGGACCTCGCGCGCGAAACCAAGGACCCGGAGGTCCAGAAGCGCATGTTGGCCCATGCGAAGCGTGAGGTCGCCCTTAGACCAGCCTCCGGCGGCGCGTGGCTCCGTATGGCGGCGGTGCAATTCCAGCGTGGTGACATCGCGGCCGCCAATGTCGCGCTCGATCATTCGCTCTCGGTCGCGCCCCTGCAGACCAGCCTCTTTGAAAGCCGGTCGCGTCTCGCCTACGAGCACTGGTCGTCCTTGACCCCGGCCGTCCGACAGCAGGTCATATCTCAGGTTCGGGTCGAGCTTGGCCGAGGCGGCGGTCCGCGGCGCCTCAAGGCCCTCGCCAACAGCATCCGTGACCCGGCGGGGCGGATCGGCCTGGCCTTTCTGATCGTCGCCGAGCAGGCCAAGGCCGCCGCTCAATAGGCTTCGCCAGCGGAAGGCGTCGGGCGGTCTTCATATCTCGACGCCAACCTCGAGCCTCGGAAGCGGGCGGCCCGCGCCCAACTTGACGCCGGAGTCGCGCGCTTTCGGATGAGCTTGTTTAATCCAAATAAACCTTCCTTTTTCATGGCCCATTACCGTCGTCGCGGTACTCCTCTGACAAGCAGGAGTTGTAGTCGATGATCGACGCGGAAATCTCGTTCTCCCCCGTGAACATCGCTCTCGCGGAGCGTGATCGCCGCATGGCGCCCCTGGCGGGTCTCGGCGTCGCGGCGCTGGCGTCCCTTGGCCTTTGGGGGCTGTTGGCCCTGGGCGTTTCGCAGCTCTTCTAAGCCGTCACGATCGCCGGATCTCGACGCTCTCGCCGTCGAAGCAGCGCCCGCTCCGTCTCTCGGAGCGGGCGTTTCGCTTTCTTCCGACAGGCCCGCATCCTTGAGAGACGCGAACGCGAAAAAGCCCCGGACCACGGTCCGGGGCTTTTCGTCTTCCGATACTTGCGCCGCCCTTAGGCCGCGCTGGTCCAGAGCGCCGTGCCAGGCACTTGGCGTTCAACCCAACGATAGTTCAGGTCTTCCCAAGGGGTCGCCCAGGGCGTCAGATTGTCCAACACCCAGTCGCCGCTCTTCAGCGAGATCATCAGCACGGCATGGCTCTCGCCCCGAGCGGTGACAGCCACGGCGAGGGATAGGGCGCTCTCCGGCACGCCGGCGGTGATCAACTGACGGCGCTTCTCAAGAGCGTAGTCCTCGCAGTCGCCGTAGAGCTTGCCGTCGATCAGGCGCGGTAGCGACCAGTACTCAGGTTGGCCATAGAGGTCGAGGTCGCTGGCCTTCTTGACGTCGCGGTTGACCGTCTGGTTGACCTTGTTGAGCAGCTTCAACTGCTCGCGTTCAGCCTGTGCCATCCACGCGAGGGTGGCGGACACTTGGGCGGTCTCGGCGACGGGAGCATCCGCGACAAGCGCCGACGCGGGCGTCCCGGCTTGAAGCGCGTCCACCGGAACGAGAAGCGGCTCATCATTCGACGAGGTCGCTTCGGGAGCCTGGAACTGGTGGGGCGCGATGGCGCCGACCGACGAGGTGAGCGCGGCGCTCGACGGCGCCTCCAGGCCCATCACGGCCAACTGGCCCGAAGGCAGTCCGCAGGTGGCGAGGTCTCGACGGCACAGGTCGGCAAAGCCCATCGGCGCGCCCACGCCCTCGCCGCGAGGCATGAAGGGCATGGAACCGGCATGTGCGTTGACAGCCGCCAACAAGGCGACAGTGCTGACCAGTCCGGTAATAATGTTGCGCGCGCTGAACATGCTGACCCCGCTGCATTCGTGGGGTCAATATTCATTCGGGCCGCAAATTTGAGCTGAATTTAAATGGTATAATTGAAATGTAAGATAAGGGTAATTTCGATATTAACTCTAATGCGGGGCATATTTACTTGGTAAAATGATTGATAATTGGTTTGCTAAATTCAGGGTTAACCGCATCGCGCGCCGTTGAACTGACGCTCTTCGTGAGGCAAAATTGAATATCCCCACGGCGCTCGTCGCCGACCTGGCGAGTTTCATGTTCAAGTCTCTTTTTCGGCCCAAGCAAAAGCCCGAGCGCGCCGCGTCCACCGATGGACGCCTGCTCTATGCGGTCGGGGACGTGCACGGTCGGCTCGATCTCCTGGACGGCCTCGTCGAGCGCATGACCGAGGATTTCCGCGCGCTTGGGCGTCAGGACCGCCCCGTCTTGATCATGTTGGGCGACTATATCGACCGAGGGCCCCAGTCCGCGGCCGTGATCGATCGGCTTATCGACCTGCGCCAACAGTCCGTCGAGGGGCGCTTCGAGTTCCGAGCCCTCATGGGTAACCACGAGGAGACCCTGCTGCACTTCCTCGACGATCCCATGGCGGGGCCATCATGGGTGGAATACGGCGGCGGCGAGACCCTGGCCTCCTATGGCGTGCAGCGCCCGGTGGGACGCGCCGAGCCGGAGGTGTGGGAGCAGGCGCGTCTGGCCTTCCGCGCCGCCTTCCCTCCGTCGCACGAGGCCTTCCTTCGCCAACTCGAGCTGATGGTCGTTTATGGCGACCACGTTTTCGTCCACGCTGGCGTGCGTCCAGGCCTGCCTATCGAGCGCCAGGTGGCCGCCGACCTTCTGTGGATCCGAAACGAGTTCCTGGACAATCCCCACGGGTTGGACGTCACGGTCGTGCACGGCCACACGCCCGTGGAAGAGGTTTTCGTGGGGCGACAGCGGATCAATGTCGACACCGGCGCCTATGCGACCGGCGTGCTCACCGCCGTTAGACTTGACGGGGGCGAGCCCAAGATCATTCAGTTCAGTAAAGCGCGCTCGAGCTGAGGCTTCGCCTTGTTCATCGGGCGGTCACGTGCAATGTGCAATTTCAATCTCGACGTCTTGTAAGTCTCAAGGTGAGAAGCTTCGCAATGATCGGTGTTTCGAAACTCTCTCGCGCCTTCACCATGTGGGCGCTCGCGGTGTTCATGACGTTCGGCGCCATGACCGGCGCGGGTCAGGCTCAGGTCGCCGCTCCCGTCGCTCCCGCCGCGGCGCCCGCGCCGGCCGTGTCTCCGGTCCAGTCGATGGATTATCTGCTGGGTCCGGCCGACAAGGTGCGTGTCACGGTTTATGGCGAACCCTCGCTGTCGGGCGAGTTCTTCGTCACCGGCAGCGGCCTCATGTCGCTGCCGTTGATCGGCGAGATCAAGGCTGGCGGCATGACCGTCGGTCAATTCCAGCAGGCGGTCCAGAAGGCCCTGAGCGACGGCTATCTGAAGGATCCGCGCGTCAGCGCCGAGGTCCTGACCTTCCGTCCGTTCTATATCCTCGGCGAGGTCGAGAAGCCCGGCACCTATCCCTACACGTCGGGACTGACCGTCCTGAACGCGGTGGCCACCGCGGGTGGCTTCACCTACCGGGCCGACAAGAAGAACGTCTGGATCAAGCACAACGGCGAGACGACGGAGAACAAGAGCGAGTTGACCCCGTCGATCGTCGTCGCGCCTGGCGACACCATCCGGATCGGCGAGCGCTTCTTCTGATCCTCGCTGAACAATCCAGAAGACGAGGCGTGGCGGGCGACCGCCGCGCCTTTTTTATGCGCGGCTCGCGGAACGCCGGTCCGTGAGATTGAGACGCCAGGTCACCAGAATGAGACACCCGGCGGTCGGCGACCGTTCCCGCCGCTGGTAGGTTCCAATCGAGAGCCGCGATCGCCACCGTCTCGGCGCGGGCTCTCCCGGCTTGGCCGCCATCCTGAAAGCGCATGGCGGCGCGCGAGCCAACCAGCGGCTGAGGACGGTGGATCACACCGCCGTCCCGCCCCTCAGCCGCGGGTGGGGGATTCCGTCCGTGAGCCATGGCGCTCGCGGGCGGATGTCCGTCCAATAATCAAAATTCGAAAAGAGCCGTTGGCGATCGGAATCGAACGCGAGGGTCGCCATGACCGCGCCGCCCGGTCAGCGAGGCTCCGCCGCATCTCCGATGAGATCGCGGATGAAGCGCATGTTGGAGAGTTCCGCGCCGCGACGTCGCGCTTGAGCCGGTCCTAGCCCAGATACTTCAGCAGGCTCGACGAGGAGAGCGTGGTGATGGTCGCGTAGAGGGCTTCTAGCTGCGTCTGGTAGTTGGTGACCAGCACGGCGGCCTGGGCCAGATCGGCGCCCTTGAGCTGTGACGCCAGGTCGTCCAGCGTGTCGATCTTGCTTTCGTTGCGGCTGATCAGGCTCGACAGCTGATCGGCCTGGACGGCCAGCCCCTCCTGGATCGAGCCGACGCCCGAAACAGCCTGACCGACGAGATCGAAGGCCGCGGATAGCGTATCCGCATCGTCCGGATCGGCGATCACCATCGAGAGCGCGCGTGCCAGTTGCTCGAATCCGCTGGCCTGGGCGGTGACCGATAGCGAGACCTTCGAGCCATCCACGCCGGCGAAGGTTCGGGTTGCGGAAGCCCCTTGGTAGTAGCCGGTGTCGCCGGCCGTCGTGGGATCGTAGTCGGCGGACGAGAAGTCGACCGGCGCGGCGTCGATGGCCTCTCCACCGAACAGATAGACGCCGCCGACCTGATTATTGAGCTGTGTCTGCAAATCGTCGAGCCACCCGCGGGCGTAGGCGGCCAGACTGTCGGCGTCCAGGCTGGTCCCGCTGATCTGGGCGGCGAGCTGAGATCTGATCGTGTTGGCGAGGTCGGCGATGTCGCCCACCGCCGCGTAGGCCGACTGCACATAGGCCGACGCGGTCTGAGCCGCCGCGTTGTCGGCCGCCAGTCGCGTCGACTGACTGGAAAGCCGAAGCAGCGAGGCCGTGTCGGCGCCGAGCCCCCCGAAGGACGTCGACTTCAGGCCCGTCGACTCCTGGGTCTGTTGGTCCGCCAGCTTGGCCTGGGTGCGCAGGCTCGCGGCGATCAGCGCGTTCGAATGCGAGAAGGTGCCGATGCGGGTGATCATCGCCGCGCCTCAGTTGACCATGTTGATCAGGACGTCGAACAGGTCCTGGACGATCGAGGTCAGCTGGGCGTTGGCCTGATACACCTGCTGGTAGGTCTCGAGCATGGCCAGCTCCTCGTCGAGGTTCACGGTGGTGAGGTTGGCCAGACGATCAACGGCCGCGTCATGGGCGTCGCTGGAGGTCTGGGCGCGGCTCCCAGCGTCCGAGATGGTGGTTGCCGCCGTCGAGACGAACGCGGCGGCGTAGGTCATCAGGCTGGACTGGCCCGCTGTCAGATTGCCCGCCGCCGTGAAGCTGGTCGACGACGACAGCGCCGACGAGATCGCGCTAGCCGCTCCTGTTCCTCCCGAAGCCACGGCGATCTGACCCACCGCCAGTGCGCCCGTCACCTCCATCGTGGCGGTGGGAAACTTCGTGGCGTCGGCCGTCAACGCGGCCGATACGGCGATGTCGGCGGCCGTCTGGCCGGAGAAGACATTGTTGAAGCCGAAATAGGCCGAGAAGCCTTGGCCGCCGACCGAGGCGTCGATATCGGCCAGCGCCGCCCCATTGCTGGACGCGGCGGCGGCGATGGCCAGCTTGCCGTTCGAGATCGAGGCGCTCAGCCCACTGACGGAATTGAGGCCCGCGATCAGATCATCGACCGTGGCATAGGACGACAGGTCGATGTCCTGGGTCGAGACCACCGCCCCGCTGGCGTCGGTCACCGCCACGCGGACCGAGCCGGTCGCGCTGAACGCGTCGGTTCCCGACACGGCTCCGGCGCTGGTCAGGCTGTTGGGCGGCGGGCTGGCGGAACCGCTGTTGGCGGCCGCGTTGACCTGAGCGATCAGGGTCGAGGCCAGCTGGTCCAGGGCGTCCTGCTCGCCGACCAGGATGTCGTCGCGCAAGGAGACCAGCCCGCCCAGCTTTCCAGAGGAGAGCGAGGCGGTGATGTCCTTGCCGTTGACGGTCACCCCGGCGATCGCGCCCGGATAGACGGTGTCCGCCGACAGGCTGCTGGAGGCGCTGTAGGACAGCTTCGCCACCGACGCGCCCAGCAGCTGCTCGCCGCCTGGCGCATAGACCATCACCCGATTATCGGACGTCGTGTAGGTCGAGACGCCCATCAGCGACGATAGGGTGGTCACGGCGGCGGCGCGTCGGTCCTCCAGATCACTGACGTCGCCGCCGGACGCGGTCGTGCTGACGATCTCGTCATTGAGCGCCTTGAGGGTGTCGAGCGTGCTGTTGATCGTGTCGACGGTCTCGGCGATCTCGAGGTTGGCCTGGCCGCGCAGGGACTGGATCTCCGCCGACAGCGACTGAATCGAGGAGGCCAGGCCGGTCGCCGCCGACACCGCGGTGGCCTTGGACGCGGTCGTGCTGGACGAGGCCAGGCTGGTCAGGGCGGTCTGGAACGCGGTCAGCAAGCTGGAGACGTCGTCGCCGCCGTCCACGGAGCCTAGGCTGGCGTCGTAGGACAGCAAATAAGTGTCGATCGCCGCGTCACGGCCGTCGGCGGCGGCGGTCTTGTTGACGGCCTTGGTTAGATAGGCGTCGGCGGCCCGGGTCACCGTGGCGCTGGAGACCGCCAGGGTCTGGGTCGTCGCGGTCGTCGTGACGGTCTTGCGGCTGTAGCTGGCGTCGTCGGCGTTGGCGACATTCGTCTGCGAAACCGCGATCTGGTACTGCGCCGTGGTCAGGGCGGCGCCGGCCGACGACAGGATCGAGGTCAGCGACATGGGTGCTAGCGCCCCCCTCGCGCGGCGCGTCCGCCATAGCCGTCAATGGCGCGAAGGCCGCGGTTCATCGCCGTGAGCTGGGCGCGTTGGGCCTCCATCTCGCTCGCCACCAGCGACATCCGCCCGTCAAGCGCGCGCCGCACATCGTCGAGATTGGACAGCATCAGCAGGCGCGCGTCCCCGGACAGGCCGTCCAGGGTCTGGGCTACCGCGCGGGCCAGGGCGATGGCGTCCTCGACCGTCTCCACGACAGGCGCGCGCCCCTCGGCCTCGCGCGAGGCCCGCGCCTTGGCGGCGAGTTTCTCGAACGTCTCCATGGCTAGCGCACGGCCTGGATCAGGGAGTCGAACATGTCGCCCGCGGAGCTGACCACCTGCGAGGCGGCCGAATAGGCCTGCTGGGCGATGATCATCTTGTTGAACTCGGTGGCGATATCGGTGGTCGAGCCTTCCAGCGCGCTGGCCACCAGCGAGCCCGCTCCACCCTCGCCCGGCAGGTTGAGGTGCACCTGACCGGCGGCGCTGTTCTCGTCATAGGTCGTGCCGGAGACGAGAGTCAGGCCGTTGGGATTGCTGAAGGTGGCGATCGGGATCTGGTAGATCGCCAGGCTGATGCCGTTGTCGAAATTGGCGGTGACCAGGCCGTCGGAGTCGATGCTGATCCCCGAGAGCTCGCCGTAGAGCGCGCCGTCCTGCTCGGTCTGGACGTCCTCCAGACCGATGGTCGAGGAGGTCGAGGCGTACTGTGTCACCCCGTCCGTGCCGCCGACCTCGCCGATATCCAGCGTGACCGCGCTGTCGGCCGCGCCGCTGCTGAAGCCGGTGACCGAGAAGTCGAGGGCGGGAGTCACCGAGCCTAGCGAGCCGTCGGTGTTGAAGACCACCGTATAGGGGCCGCCGCTGATCGTGCCCGACTGGGTCACGCCATCGGAGGTCAGCACCGGATCCGACAAGGTCAGCGACCAGGTGTTGTCCGCGGTCTTCGTCCAGGTCTGGCCGACCGTGTGGCTGACGCCCAGAGAGTCGATCATCTGCATGCTGGTGGTCAGGGCCGCGCCCACCGCCGCGTCGGCGGGAACGTTGGCGCTCATCTCGATCTCGGTGGTCGCCTTGGCGGTGCCGCCGATCGAGGAGAGGTTGATGGCGGACAGGCCCGTCAGGTCGTTGGTGTTCGAGGCCAGCACATTGCCGTCGGCGTCCGTCGGCCAACCCATCAGGTAGAAGCCTTCGGTATTGATCAGGTAGCCGTCGGCATTGGTCTCGAAGCTGCCATTACGGGTGTACATGTCTTCCGAGGCCGCCGCGCCCGGTTCGTTCGTGACCACGAAGAAGCCGGCGTCCTGGATGGCGACGTTGGTGGCGACGCTGGTCGAGGTCACCGTTCCCTGGACCGACATGGCCTGGCTGGACTTGGCGGTGACCGCGCTGGTCGAGGTGGACGAGCCCTTCCCGCCGCTGACCAGGGCCTGGAAGTAGACGTCGGTGGTCTTGTAGGCGGTGGTCGACGAGTTGGCGATGTTCTCGGAGAGGGCCGAGAGGGCGCGACTCTGGGCGGTGAGGCCCGAGACGGCGGTCGAAAGGGCGGCTGAGAGCGACATGGATCAGCTCTCCGAGGCCAGCAGCGAGACCTGGGTCAGCACGTTCGACATCGTGTCCGACATGGTCGTCAGCGTGTCGTTCATGCTGATCTGCTGCTCGAGCTGGGAATAGGTCGCCAGCTGGCTGGTGAACTCGGTGGGATCGCTAGGATCCAACGGGTTCTGGTTCTCCAGTTGGGTCATCAGCAGTTTCAGGAAATCGGTCGTGCCAAGCTTCAGCGAGCTCGACGAGGACGACGTCGTACTGGTCGTCGTCGCGGCGCTGGTCGTGGAGGTGACGGCGGTCATCGGAGGCCTCGAGGGTTCCAGAGGTGCGACGCCCTGCCGGCGCCGATGACCTTTTGAACGGAGGCTCCCCGTCCGATGGGGCGCGGAAATTTTCGAAAAATCGTCGCTGAAAAAACACCGCCCCATCCGGGTGGGACGCGCCGTTCAATCCGTGAAGCCCGTCCGCGAAGAACCGTTGGCGACGCTTCCCGGTCGGGACTTTCCCCGCCCGGCTTCCGAAGAGAAGCGGATTAGAAAATGCCTGTTATCTCGACCAACACGGCGGCCAACACCGCCCTGCGCTACCTGAACAACAATTCGGCGGCGCAGAGCGAATCCCTGGCCAAGCTGTCGAGCGGCTCGCGGATCGTGAGCGCGAAGGACGACGCCTCCGGCCTCGCCATCGCCACGTCCATGAACGCCGACATCACCGTGCTCAACCAAGCCGCCACCAACGTGACCAGCGGCACTTCGGTGCTGAACACCGCCGACGGCGCCCTGTCCAACATCGCCGACATCCTCCAGCGGATGAACTCCCTGACGGCTCAGGCCCAGTCGGGAAGCTCGAGCGTCGATGACCTCTCCTACATTGACGCCGAGTACCAACAGCTGCTGGAAGAAGTCGACGACATCGCGACCACGACCAACTTCAACGGCGTGGCGCTTCTGGATGGGACCAGCGGCTATTCGACCGGCGTGGACTTCCTGGTTGGCACCGCCAGCACAGACACCATCACGGTGTCGCTGAACGGCGCCACCTCGACGGACCTCGGCATCGACGGCACCTCGATCACGGACGCGGCCTCGGCCGCCTCGAATATGGACCTCATCCAGACCGCCATCACCCAGGTGTCGGAGATGCGGGCCAATGTCGGCGCGACCCTGTCGCGGTTCGAGTTCCGGGGCGACGTGATCAGCACCTCGCTGGAAAACTTGCAGTCGGCGAAGTCGTCGATTTCGGACGTCGACATCGCCACCGAGCAGACCAACTTCACCAACTATCAGACCCTGACCAGCGCGGCGATTTCGGCCCTCTCCCAGGCCAACTCGATGAGCCAGTCGCTTCTGAAGCTGTTGCAGTAGTCGGCGCAACTGGCGGGAGGGCCTAACGGTTCTCCCGCCGCACTTTCGGCGAACCCATGACCAGCACCAGCACGGTTTCGAGCAGCGGCTCGACCACCTATCTGACCGGCACGATCTCGGGCCTGGACACCGACGCCCTGATCGAGGCGGCGCTGAGCCAGAAGACCGCGCGCGCCGACACGCTCGACGCCAAGGTCACGGCCAACACGACCAAGATCAGCGCCTACCAGACGCTGCGGGACCTGCTGGACGACATCACCACCTCGATGTCGTCCTTAAAGTCGACGGCCTACAGCAGCCTGTCGACGAGCACGGGCAACGCCTTCGACGACAAGACCGCCTATCTGACTGCTTCCGACGGTTCGGACGCGACCGACATCATCGCCGTTAGCGCCGATTCCGACTCGGTCGCGGCCAGCTATTCGATCACCGTCAGCCAACTGGCCAAGGCGATGAAGGTCGCCTCCGACAGCCAAGACGCCTCGACCGCGCTCGGCGCGAGCGGCGATTTCACGGTCGGCGTGGCGGGTGGGACGTCCGCGACGATCGCCATGACCTCGGACATGACGCTGTCGGATCTCGCCGAGGCCATCAACGACCAGAGCGACACGACCGGTGTCAGCGCCACGCTGCTGAAGGTGTCGAGCGGCGCCTACAAGCTGGTCCTGTCGGCGGCGGACACCAATGTCGATGTACAGGTCTCCGACACCAGCGGCGCGGCCGCCGCGATCGGCCTCGTGGACGACAACGGCGACTTCGCCAACGTGCTCCAAGCGGCCCAGCCCGCCATCGCGACCATCGATGGCGTGACGATCACCAGCGACAGCAACCAGCTGACCGACACCCTTCCGGGCCTGTCGATCTCGCTGCTCCAGGTGACCGGGTCGGATCAGACGGTGACCCTCGACATCGAGGCCGACTATTCCGACATCAAGACGGCCATCACCGACTTCATCGACGCCTACAACGCCCTGCGCGACTTCGTGGACACCAACTCGGAGGTTTCGGCCGACGGGACCGTGGGCGAGGACGCGGTGTTGTTCGCCGACTCGCTGCTGCGCGGCGTCACCAAGCAGCTGTCGTCGATCCTGGGCGACGACGCCGGATCGGCCGAGGACGGCGTCACCAACCTCGCCGCGCTGGGGATCACCCTGAACGCCGACAACCAGTTGGAACTTTCCGACGAGACCACGCTGGACAACCTGCTGCTATCCAATCTGGACAGCTTGCGCGCCTTCTTCGAAAGCCAGTTCACCACCAGCGACAGCGCGCTCAAGCTGCTGAAGAACACCAGCACCGCTTCCCTCGACTTCACCCTGGACGTCACCTTTACGGACGGCGCGATCAGCGACGTCACGGTCGACGGCCAGAGCGGCCTGTTCACCGTCTCCGGAAGCCGGATCGTCGGCGCGACCGGCACGATCTACGAGGGTCTCTCGTTCGCGCTGGTCGCCCAGCAGAGCGTGTCGATCGACGTCACGTTGACCCAGGGCTTCGCCGACTTGGTCAGCACCCAGCTCGACGCTTACGCCAATGCGTCCACCGGCATGATCCAGGGCGAGATCGAGCGGCTGAACGACTCCAACGGCGCGCTGTCGGACAAGTCGACCCAGATCCGCGACGACGCCGAGACCTACCGGACCAGGCTGGTCGCGAAGTACTCGGCCATGGAGCAAGAGCTCTATGCCGCGCAGGTCCTGCAACAACAGATCAAAGCCATCCTAGGCAGCTCGAGTGACAGCGATGAATAACAACCAAGCCATTCAAGCCTACAAGGCCTCGAGGCAGCTCAATCAAAATCCAAGGGACGTTCTAACAGCCGTCCATGAAGAGCTCTACCGCGCCATATCGTCGGCAAAATATGCCCATGAGCAAAATGCGCTCGATCAGATGTGCACCCATCTGTCCAAAGGTGTGCGGATACTAACCGTACTTGCGACAACCTTGAATTTTTCCGCAGTGGGCGGAGATGGAGCGCGCCTGCAAAAATATTACCTAAGGTTGCTGAACCTGCTGAATCGGAATGAAAAGGGTTCGAACAGATCTCGCTCGTATCAACAAGCGATAGATTTGTTGCAGCCTCTATGTCATGAGTTTCGAAAAGTTCGATAAGTACAGTTTAATTCAGTAACGCAAAATATCACGGCATTTCTATCATGAATATTTATTACTGGCACGCCTATTGCTTTTCAATCCACGACGTAAGCGGTGGATTCGAGCGAAAGACATGTTCAGCGAACCCAAGAAGACGGACGAGAACGATCGCCACATTTGGTCGGACGAGGTCCTGTTCGAGGCGGCGCGCGGCGGCGACGAGAAGGCGTTCCGCGTCCTGGTCGATCGACACGCCCGCATCGTGCGCCGGTTGGCGCTCAGCATCCTGGGCGACGTCCATGAAGCCGAGGACATCGCTCAGGAGGCCTTTGTCGCCGCCTGGCGGGCCCGGGAGAGCTGGAAACCCGAGGCGCGCTTCACGACCTGGCTGCATCGCATCGCGGTCAACAAGGCGATCGACCGCTATCGTGGTCGCCGCGCGACGCCCGAGCCCGCCGAGGTCATCACGCGCCTGGCCGACGCCTCGCCCTCGGCGCCAACGGAGGATCAGCAGCAGGCCCTAGAGCGCCGCGAAAGCGCCCGCTCGTTGCGCGACTGTCTGCGACGTCTGCCCGCCAGCCAGCGCCAGGCGCTGACGCTGTACTATTTCGAAGACCTGGACGTCGCGAGAATAGCGGGCGTCCTCGACACCACGGAACAGGCCGTGCGCTCCCTCCTCAAGCGGGGTAAGCAGGCGCTACGCCTCCTCATTCAAAGGCAGAAGAGCCTTGGAACCCATGGATCTTTCGGTTTTTCGTCAGCGGCTGTCGACACTGGGCGCTGATATCGGACGCTGGCCCGACAGCGATGAAGCCGTCGCGCTGCTCGCCGCCTCCGACGAAGCCGTCGCCTTGCTGGCCGCCGCCCTGAGCGAGCGCGCCGAGGCCGGCTCCTACGCGCTCG
>CAKZJK010000002.1 GCA_936942565.1 uncultured Caulobacter sp.
AGCCCTTCCGGATGCTCGCCCACAACGGCGAGATCAACACCATCAAGGGCAACATCAACTGGATGAAGTCCCACGAGATCAAGATGGCCGCTCAGGCCTTCGGCGAATTCGGGGACGACGTGAAGCCGGTGATCCAGCCGGGAGCCTCCGACAGCGCCAACCTCGACAACACCTTCGAGGTCCTGGTGCGCGCCGGTCGCGACGCGCCGATGGCCAAGGCCCTGCTGGTCCCGGAAGCCGCCAACCCGAAGATGAAAGAGCCGCACAAGGCGCTCTATTCCTACTGCAACGCCGTCATGGAGCCATGGGACGGCCCGGCCGCCCTGTGCGCCACCGATGGTCGCTGGGTCGTGGCCGGCAAGGATCGCTCGGGCCTGCGCCCGCTGCGCGTGGCCTATACCGACGATGGCCTCGTTATCATGGGCTCGGAAGCCGGCATGTGCGGCGTCGAGGAGAGCCGCATCACCCGTAAGCTGGCCATCTCGCCCGGCAGGATGATCGCGATCGACCTGGCCGAGGGCCGCCTCTACGGCGAGGACGAGATCATCGACGAACTGGCCGGCCGCCACCCCTACACCGAGTGGCTGGGCAATATGGTCGATCTCGAGAAGGAGATCGGCCCCGGTCCCGAGCCGCGCAAGTTCGGCCGCGAGGAACTGACCCGCCGTCAGGCCGCCGCCGGCTACAGCCTCGAAGACCTGGAAATGATCCTCGCCCCGATGGTCGAGGAGGGCAAGGAAGCCGTCGGCTCGATGGGCGACGACACCCCGCTGGCCGTGCTGTCGGAGAAGTACCGTCCGCTCAGCCACTATTTCCGCCAGAACTTCAGCCAGGTGACCAACCCGCCGATCGACCCCCTGCGGGAGACCGGCGTCATGAGCCTGAAGACCCGCTTCAAGAACCTGGGCAACATCCTGGCCCAGGACGCGGCCCAGGCGGACGTCTACGTGCTGGAAAGCCCCGTGCTGACCACCGGCATGTACGAGCGCGTCCACGCGCTGCTGGGCGAGAAGAACGTCGCGGTCATCGACTGCACCATGCCGCTGCCGGCCGAGGAAGCGCGCGCCGGTGACGCCCTGCGCGCCAACCTCGACCGCATCCGCGCCGAGGCCGAGGACGCCGTCCTGCGCGGCTGCGGCGCCATCGTCCTGACCGACGAGGCCAGCGACGCCGAGCGCGTGGCCCTGCCGATGATCCTGGCCACCGGCGGCGTCCACGCCCACCTGGTCGCCAAGGGCCTGCGCTCCTACGTCTCGATCATCGTCCGCTCGGCCGAGTGCCTGGACACGCACTATTTCGCGGTGCTGGTCGGCGTCGGCGCCACGGCCGTGAACGCCTATCTCGCCCAGGAGAGCTTCCAGGACCGCCTGGAGCGCGGCCTGATCGGCGACAAGTCGCTGCGCGACGTCTGCATCAACTTCAAGACGGCCGCAACGGCACCGGCAAGTCCACGCTGCTGAAGATCATCTCCAAGATGGGCATCAGCGTCATCTCCTCGTACCGCGGCGGCTACAACTTCGAAGCCGTCGGCCTGTCGCGCGCCCTGGCCGCCGAGTTCTTCCCCGGCATGCCCTCGCGCATCTCGGGCATCGGCCTAGCCGGCATCGAGAGCAAGTCGGTCGAGCTGCACCGCAAGGCCTGGGGGGCGCCCGCCGTCACCCTGCCGGTCGGCGGCCTCTACAAGGCCCGTCGCTCCGGCGAGGCCCACGCCTTCGAAGCGCGCCTGATGCACACCCTGCAGACGGCCTGCGACACCGGCGACTACGAGCTGTATCGCCGCTGGTCGAATGGCCTGCGCACCCAGAAGCCGATCCAGCTGCGCGACCTCCTCGACTGGCGTTCGGACCGCAACCCGATCTCGACCGACGACGTCGAGAGCGTGAACGAGATCCGCAAGCGCTTCGTCACGCCCGGCATGAGCCTGGGGGCCCTGTCGCCCGAGGCGCACGGCGCCCTGAACATCGCCATGAACCGCATCGGCGCCCGCTCGGTCTCGGGCGAGGGCGGCGAGGACAGCGCGCGCTACAAGCCGCTTCCCAACGGCGACAACCCCAACAGCGCCATCAAGCAGGTGGCTTCCGGCCGCTTTGGCGTCACCGCCGAGTACCTGAACCAGTGCGTCGAGCTGGAGATCAAGGTCGCCCAGGGCGCCAAGCCCGGAGAAGGCGGGCAACTGCCCGGCTTCAAGGTCACCGAGATGATCGCCCGCCTGCGTCACTCGACGCCCGGCGTGATGCTGATCAGCCCGCCGCCGCACCACGACATCTACTCGATCGAGGACCTGGCCCAGCTCATCTACGACTTGAAGCAGATCAACCCGATCGCCCGGGTCACGGTGAAGCTGGTGGCCGCCACCGGCATCGGCGCCATCGCCGCTGGCGTGGCCAAGGCCAAGGCCGACGTGATCCTGGTCGCCGGTGGCGTCGGAGGCACCGGCGCCTCGCCCCAGACCTCGGTGAAGTACGCCGGCGGACCGTGGGAAATGGGCCTGTCGGAAGCCAACCAAGTGCTGACGCTGAACAACCTGCGCCACTCCGTGGTCCTGCGGGCCGACGGCGGCATGCGCACGGGCCGCGACATCGTCATCGCCGCCATGATGGGCGCCGAGGAGTTCGGCATCGGCACCGCGTCGCTAGTGGCCATGGGCTGCATCATGGTGCGCCAGTGCCACTCGAATACCTGCCCTGTCGGCGTCTGCACTCAGGACGAGGCGCTGCGCGCCAAGTTCACCGGCACGCCCGACAAGGTCATCAACCTCTTCACGTTCGTCGCCGAAGAGGTGCGCGAGATCCTGGCGGGTCTGGGCTTCAAGAGCCTGCAGGAAATCGTCGGCCGCACCGATCTGCTGGCGCAGGTGTCGCGCGGCGGCGAGCACCTCGACGACCTCGATCTGAACCCGCTGCTGGTCCGCGCCGATCCGGGGGCCAACAAGCCCTACTGCACGGTCGAGGGCCGCAACGCGGTGCCGGACACGCTGGACGCCCAGATCGTCCGCGACGCCGCCCCGCTGCTGGAGCGCGGCGAGAAGATGCAGCTGACCTACACGGTCCGCAGCACGGCCCGAACCATCGGCACGCGCACCTCCAGCCACATCGTCCGCAAGTTCGGCATGAAGGGCCTGCCCTCGGGCCACCTCACGGTCCAGCTGAAGGGCTCCGCCGGCCAGAGCCTGGGCGCCTTCGCCGTCCAGGGCCTGCGTATCGAACTGACCGGCGAGGCCAACGACTATGTCGGCAAGGGCCTTTCGGGCGCCACGATCGTGATCAAGCCGGCGCGCGGTCTGGCCGCCCCGGAGACAAACACGCTGATCGGCAACACCGTGCTGTTCGGCGCCACCTCGGGCCGGCTGTTCGCGGCGGGCCAGGCCGGTGAGCGCTTCGCTGTCCGTAACTCCGGCGCCGTAACGGTGGTCGAGGGTTGCGGGGCCAACGGCTGCGAGTACATGACCGGCGGCCAGGTGGTGATCCTGGGCCCGACGGGGAACAACTTCGGGGCCGGCATGACCGGCGGCATGGCTTTCGTGCTCGACCAGCACGACCGCTTCCAGTCCAACATCAATCCCGACAGCATCCTCGTTCAGCGCCTGGCCTCGCCTTACTGGGAAGGCGTGCTGCGTTCTCTGATCGCCGAGCACGCTCGCGAGACCGACTCGGTGTTCGCCGCGACCCTGCTGCGCGACTGGGACCGCGTCCGTGACCAGTTCTGGCAGGTCTGCCCCAAGGAGATGGTCAACCGTCTGCCCCAGCCGCTGGCGGCGGAAGAGGCCGTTCACGAACGCGCCTGATCCTGACGAATGAAAGCTGGAGCCGCCGCGAGAGCCTGTTCGCTTTCGCGGCGGTTTTCGTTTCAGCGCGCGGCGCGAAGCCTCGCGGCCTCCAGCGTCTTCAAACCTTCGAGGGTGCGGGCGAACGGCGCCTGGGAGATGGTCACCGATCCCGCGCGGGGCCGGTCGAGATCGATGATCAGCGTGACCGCCAGGGAGACCAGGACGAACAACGCCAGCGACGCCACCATGTGCCGCCTCCCCGCCGAGGCCATGCCGTAGCCCAGCATCGCCGCCGCGACCAAGGCGTAGACCACCAGGGAACGGAGGATCGCGTCCGGCACGTGGGCTTCCAGCGCCGCCTGACGCGACGCGGCCAGGTCGAACAGCTCGTTGGTGGTCTGCAGAAGCGCGGGATTGATCGTGGCGGTCGGCGCGGCTTGCAGGGCCGGCATGAGATCCGCCCAGAGCCGCGCCTGCAGAGCGTCGGTTTCGGCGCTGGCGGCGGCCAGCTTGCGCGGGTCCTCGCCCGCCGCGAAGAAGTCCTGGCGCGCCTGGCCATAGGCCACGACGCCCTGGCTCAACCGGCCGCGGAACGGCTCGTCGAGCGCCTGGACCCGCAGATAGGTGGTCGACAGCGCGTTGGCCTCGGCCAGAACCAGCGCCCGGCGCGCCTCGTAGCGATCGGACGCCATCGAGAAGGTGAAGGCGATCAGCAGGCCCAGCAAGGCCAGGGCGGCCGACAGCAGGTGCCCGGCTCCCGTGGTCTCGTCGCGCGCGCCTATGCGCTGGCCGCTGCGGTAGCCGATCTCCTGCGACAACAGGAGACTGGCGGCCAGCGCCGCGCCGAGCAGCGGAAGCGGCAAGGCGGAAAGGTTGATCATGGCGACCTCCGACCCATGTTGTCCGACTACAGGTCAAGCTTGGTCTTCTGGCAAGCGCCTATGATCTTGCGCATGCGGCGCCGAGGCCGCGTTATGCGGCGGGCTGAACGAACGGAGCCGTCCGACATTCCATGTCCATGCGCGCCTTCGACCACCTGCTCGACCGGCTATCCCTGACCAGCTCGCGCAACGCCAAGCTGACGCTGATCGAGGACCACCTGCGTCAGACGCCGGACCCGGATCGCGGTTACGCCCTGGCGGCGCTGACGGGGGCGCTGTCTTTCAACGCCGCCAAGCCGGCCTTCATCCGCAAGGCCGTCGAGGCGCGGATGGACGCCCAGCTGTTCGCCTGGTCCTACGACTATGTGGGCGACCTAGCCGAGACCGTCGCCCTTGTCTGGCCCGCCAAGCCCGGCGCGAACCGGCCGCCGGAGCTCTCCGAGGTGATCGACGCCCTGCACTCGGCTTCGCGCGCCGAGGTCCAGCGGCTGATCGAGGGCTGGCTCGACGCCCTGGATCCCGATGGCCGCTGGGCGCTGCTCAAGCTGATGACCGGCGGCTTGAGAGTGGGCGTTTCCTCGCGCCTGGCCAAACAGGCCTGCGCGAATTTCGGCGGCGTCGAGATCGGCGAGATCGAGGAGGTCTGGCACGCGATGAGCCCGCCGTATGGCGACCTCTTCGCCTGGCTGGAAGGACGCTCGGAGCGTCCATCGCCCGACGCGCCGGGTCGCTTCCGGCCGGTGATGTTGGCCCAGCCGATCGACGAAGCCGTCGACTTCGCCAAGCTCGATCCCGCCGACTACATGGCCGAATGGAAGTGGGACGGAATTCGCGTTCAAGCCGTCAGCGAGCGAGGTATGCGCAAGCTCTACACCCGCACGGGCGACGACATCTCGGCCAGCTTTCCCGACGTGATCGAGGCCCTGGATTTCGAGGGGGCGATCGATGGCGAACTGCTGGTGTTGCGAGACGGCGCCCTGGCGCCGTTCGGCGACCTCCAGCAGCGCTTGAACCGCAAGACGGTGGACGGCAAGCAACTGGCGAATTTCCCGGCCGGGATCCGCGCCTATGACTTGATGCTGGATGGCGAGGAAGATCTTCGGGCCCTACCCTTCGTCGAACGGCGCGCCCGGCTGGAAGCCTTCGTTGGCCGCTTGAAGACGACCCGCATCGACCTCTCGCCTCTTCAGCCCTTCTCGACCTGGGAAGAGCTGGCCGGCCTGCGCCGCGATCCGCCCGAGGGCGACGCCCGTCTGTCCGAAGGGCTGATGCTCAAGCGCCGCGACAGCGTCTACGAGCCAGGACGCCCAAAGGGCCCGTGGTTCAAATGGAAGCGCGACCCGCGCCTGATCGACGCGGTGCTGATGTACGCCCAGCGCGGCCACGGCAAGCGGTCGAGCTTCTACTCCGACTACACTTTCGGCGTCTGGCGCGAGGACGACGAGGGTCGGCGCAATCTGACCCCCGTCGGCAAGGCCTATTTCGGTTTCACGGACGAGGAGCTGAAACAGATCGACAAGTTCGTCCGCGACCACACGATCGAGCGCTTCGGCCCCGTGCGTTCGGTCCGCGCGGATCTGGAGTTCGGCCTGGTCTTCGAGGTCGCCTTCGAGGGCCTGCAGCGCTCGACACGGCACAAGTCCGGCGTGGCGATGCGCTTCCCGCGCATCAACCGCATCCGCTGGGACAAGCCTTCGCGCGAAGCCGACGAGCTCGCCACGCTGGAAGCCATGCTAGACTAATGGCCCGACGCGCCCGCCGAGGCCGTCGCGGGATGGCCGGTCTGGAACAGCTTGCCTCTCTCGGTCGCCAGCACTGTCAGCAAGCCCGCAATGCCAAAGCCCATGAAACCCAAAGTCAAAGGAACGGTCGTGCCGTCGTAGAGTTGGCCGATGAAGAAGCCGAACACCGCCCCTCCGATGGTGGTGATGAAGCCCTGGGCCGAGGCGGCCGCGCCGGCCACATGGCCTAGAGGCTCCATGGCGATGGCCCCGAAGTTGGACATCACCAGGCCAAAGCAGAACATCATGCTCGCCTGCATCAGAGCGAAGGTCACCAGCGTCTCATGTCCCGTGACCGCCACCAGGGCGTGCGCGGCGGCGACACCGATGAAACCGATCAAGGCCCAGTGCGAGACCTTGCGCATGCCCAGCTTCTCGACGATCCGGGAATTGAGCAGGGACGAGACAGCCATGGTCCCGGCGATGCCGGCGAAGACCAACGGGAAAATGTCGCCGGCGTGGAGCACCTCGGCGAACACTTGCTGGGCCGAATTCAGAAAGCCGAACAGGCCGCTCAACACCAGCGCGGCGGCCAGGGTGTAACCCATGGCGATCCGGTCGGTCAGGGCGGTCTTGAAGGCCGAGCTGACTCCGGTGATCGAGATCGGAATGCGATCCTCCGGGTGCTGGGTCTCGGGCAGCTTGATCGCCGCCCAGGCCATGACGACCAGGCCGAAGATCGACAGCACCCCGAAGATCCAGCGCCACGAGGCGAACAGCATGATCGCCTGGCCCAGCGAGGGCGCGATGATCGGAGTGGCCAGGAAGACGATGAAGGCCAGCGACATCACCCGGGCCATCTGGCGGCCGGCATAGCAGTCGCGGACGATCGACACCGACAGCACTCGCGTCGAGGCCGCGCCCAGTCCCGTCAGGAACCGCGCGATCAGCAGCATCTCGAACGAGGTCGAGAAGGCGCAGAGGGCGGCGAAGACGGTGTAGAGCGCGAGGCCGACCATCAGAACCGGCTTGCGGCCATAGCGGTCGGCCAGGGAGCCGTAGGCTAGCTGGGCGACGCCGAAGCCGAGCAGATAGGACGTGATCACCCACTGACGGGCGTTGGGATCATGCACGCCCAGCGCCTCGCCGATGTTCGGCAGGGCCGGCAGCATCGAGTCGATGGCCAGGGCGTTGGTCGCCATCATCGCCGCGATCAGGGCTACGAACTGGCCAAAGCCCATGCCGGGATGCGGCGAGGAAGCGGTGTCGGACATGGGTTTTACTCGCGCGAGCTGACGCCCCGGCCGCGAGACGTGTCCGCGATATAGGCTCTGGCGTCGACGACACCACCCATAAAACGACGATGGTCAGCCGTTGAACGACCGGATCGCGTCGATGACCCGCCGCTGGTCGGCCTCGCCCAGATAGGGGTGCATCGGCAGGGCCAGCACGGTCTCGGCCTTGGCCTCGGTGACCGGCAGACCGCCAGCGCCACGCGGGAAGGCCGCGTAGGGCGCCTGCGCGTGCATCGGCACCGGATAGTAGACGGCGGTCGGGATTGCGTGAGCCTTCAAGTGGGCGGCTAGGCCATCGCGATCGCGGTGCTCGATCACGTACTGAGCCCAGACCGAAACGCCGCCCTCGATCACCGCCGGCGTCGAGATCACCGCGCCCTTCAGGCCCTCGGCATAGCGATCGGCCACGACCTGCCGCAGCGCGATCTCCTCGGCGAAGATCGCCAGCTTCTCGATCAGGATCGCGGCCTGGATCGTGTCGAGGCGCGAGTTCATGCCGATGCGAGTGTTCAGGTACTTGGGGTCGTGGTCGAAGGTCTTGCCCGCGAGATCGGGTCCAACGGCCTTGCCGTGGACGCGGTAACTGTCCATCAGGTCCCACAGCGTGGCGTCGTTGGTCAGCACCGCGCCGCCATCGCCGTAACACCCCAGGGGCTTGGCCGGAAAGAAGCTGGTGGTCGCCACGTCCGCCCAGTGCAGTGGGTGCTTGCCGTCCAGCGTGCAGCCAAAGCCCTGGGCGCTGTCGGCGATGAGCTTCAGGCCCTCGCGTTCACAGATCGCCTTGATGGCTGGATAGTCGGCGGGCTGGCCGAACAGGTCGACCGCGATGACCACCTTGGGGGTGAGCTTTCCATCGGCCTTCACCCCGGCGATGGCCGCTTCCAACTTGGCGGGGTCGAGATTGTAGGTGTCGGACAGGACGTCGACGAACACCGGCGTCGCGCCAACCCAGGGCACGACTTCCGGCGTCGCGGCGAACGTGAAGGACGGACAGAACACCGCGTCACCCGGGCCAACGCCCCAGGCCATCAGCGGCAGGGCGATCGCGTCGGTGCCGTTGGCGCAGGACAAGGCCAGCTTGGCCTGGCCGAATTCCGCGAGCTTGGCCTCGAACTCCCGCACTTGCGGCCCCATGACATAGGCGCCGCTGTCCAGCACCTTGGCGATGGCGGCGTCGATCTTGTCACGGATCCGGCGCTGCTGCGCGGCGAGGTCGATGAAGGGCATGCTCATGGGCGGCGCTCTTAGTCTTCGTTCATGACGAATTCGAGCCAATTGATGTAACTGACTGTTTCCACTCGCCTGGCCAATGGCCGCAAGCGGAACCATAGGCGCGCGCCACCGTTGACCTGGACGCGCGGGGGCGCCTATCGAGACCTTCATGCAGACCAAGCCTAGCCCGATCCCGGCGAACACGCCGCTGCCGTCGCTGATGAACGTGCGCGCCGACGAGACCATGTTCGGCCACTTCCTGGATTGGCTGGGCGGCCTCGCCGTCAATCTGGTGGTCGCCGGCCTCACCCTGGCCGTGACCTTCTGGGCGGCGGGCTGGGCGGCGCGGTTCATGCGGCGAACCCTCAATCGCGTCCATCGCAACGCGCCAGACCCCACGCTGGAGAGCTTCAGCGCGTCGCTGGCGCGATACGCCGTGATCGCCGTGGGCCTGGTGGCCGTCCTGCAGCAGCTGGGCGTGCAGACGACCTCGATCCTCGCCGTGCTGGGCGCGGCCTCGCTGGCCATCGGCCTGGCGCTTC
Source organism: uncultured Caulobacter sp. (assembly GCA_936942565.1). Taxonomy (GTDB): domain Bacteria; phylum Pseudomonadota; class Alphaproteobacteria; order Caulobacterales; family Caulobacteraceae; genus Caulobacter. Next base: position 9,418 of record CAKZJK010000002.1, read on the forward strand.
AAGGCGCGCTGTCGAACGTGGCGGCGGGCGTGATGATCCTCCTGTTCCGCCCCTACCGCGTCGGCGACGTGATCGAGACGGCGACGCGTCAGGGCACCGTCAAGTCGCTGGACCTGCTGTTCACCGAGATCGCCACGCCCGACAACGTCAAGGTGATGATCCCCAACAGCAAGGTGTTCGGGGACGTGATCCTGAACTACTCGACCCACCGCCAGCGCCGGGCCGACGTGCTGTTCAAGGTACCCCTGAAGACCGATCTCGTCCTGGTGCTCAAGCGGCTGCGCGAGCGCGCCGAGAACGACCCCCGCATCCGCAAGGATCCCGCGCCCATGATCGAGGTGACCGACCTGTCGGAAGCCTTCGCCCAGGCGGCGATCCGTGTCTGGACCGCGGCGGCCGACTTTGGTCCCGTGAAGACGGACATGATGCTTTCGGCGCACCTCCTGGCCGAGAACCCGGAGCGCGAAGACCTGCCGCCGCCGCGCCCATCCAAGGCCGCGGACCCCTCCCCCGCCATGCCCGGCGAGGGCGAGCACCACCTGCTGGATCTGATCAAGTCGCGCCGCAAGCGCCGCGCCAGGACAGCCTCCAAGTCCTAGCCCCGATCGTTCGGGATTTACGAAGCTTTTCGCCGCCCATAGCGTCGCCTCATGAGCGACGCCTTCGCCTCCGAGTTCGAGGACCTTTTCCGCGCCACCTACCGCGCGGCGGTTCGGCGCGTGCGCGACAAGCGTGATCGGCTCTCGCCGGAGACGGTCGCCTTGCTGGATCATCTGGCGGCGGCGGGACCTTTGACGGCGGGCGAACTGGCGAAGCACATCGATCGCGCGCCCAGCACGCTCAGCGAGATGGTCGATCATCTGGCCGACAAGGGCTTGCTGACCCGGGACAGGGATCCGGCCGACGCCCGCCGCAGCCTGATCTGGCTAACGGACGAGGGCCATTCCGCGCTACTCGACGCCCGAACCGTCCTTGATCAGACCCTCCTGGCGTCCGCCGCCGCCGGCCTGAGGGCGGATCAGCGGCAAGCCCTGATCGAGAGCCTGCGAGCCTTGGTTGTCCAATTGAGAGGAGATGTTCGATGAACCACGCCTGCGAAAGCTGCGGCATGCCGATCGAGACGGGACACTATTGCGCCTATTGCGTGGACGAGACCGGCGTCCTGCAGGATTTCCCGACCCGCTTCGAGCGCATGGTGCAATGGCAGGAGCGACGCGGCAGCCCACGCGCGCAAGCCGAACTGGAGACCATCGCCTACATGGCCAAGATGCCGGCGTGGAAGGATCACCCCGAGGTGGTGGCCCGCAAGGCCCGCTAGGCGGCGCCCTGGCCCTGGGTCCATTCCCGGGCGAACTTCAGGCTGAGACCGATCTCTTCGAACACCACGCGCCGCAATTGGCCCAGGCGTTCGGGCGCGTCGTGGATGATCACGAAAGGAAAGCCGTTCTCGGACAGGAAATCATGCAGGAAGCGCGAGAACCGATCGGCCTCTTCGGGACCCGTCAGGCGGACTTCGGTCTCGGCGATCTGGGGAACCATGGTCGTGGCCCTCTGTGAACGGACCACCTTTAACGCGTGAGTTCGCGTTTGCGAACCAGCTTCGCCATTGCGAAATAAACTGTGATCAGTTGGTCGCCGTTCGGGCGAGCGGAACGCCCGCCCGAAAGCGCCGAGTCCCCTACAGGATGGACTGGCCCGTAGACGCCCAATCCTTCAGGAACTGCTCCAGGCCCTTGTCGGTCAGGGGGTGCTTGTAGAGATCCGCGAAGACGGCGGGCGGGATCGTCACGACATCGGCGCCGACGATGGCGGCTTCCTTGACGTGAGCGGCGTTGCGCACCGACGCGGCCAGGATTTCGGTCTCATAGCCGTAGTTGTCATAGATCGTGCGGATGTCGCGGATCAGGTCCATGCCGTCGAAGCCATAGTCGTCCAGGCGGCCGATGAACGGTGAGACGAAGGTCGCTCCCGCCTTGGCGGCCAGCAGCGCCTGGGTCGGCGAGAAGCAGAGCGTGACGTTGGTCTTGATCTCTTCGTCGGCGAAGGCCGCGCAGGCGATCAGGCCATCGCGGGTCAGCGGGATTTTCACGACGACGTTCGGCGCGATCTTCGCCAGCTTCTGGCCCTCGGCGATCATGGCGTCGGCGGTCGTCGCGGCCACCTCGGCGCTGATCGGACCGGGGACGATGTCGCAAATCTCGGCGATGACCTCGAGCATCGGCCGTCCCGACTTGGCGATCAGGGTCGGGTTGGTGGTCACGCCATCGATCAGGCCCGTGGAGGCCAGGTCGGCGATAACCTTGGTGTCGGTGCTGTCGAGGAAGATCTGCATGGTCGCTCGCGCTGAATTTTTCTTGGAAGTCCCGCCGGTTTATCGCGCGGGCGCTCGGGGCGCCAGCCGCTAGCCGATCGCTCCCGTCGTAACGAGCCGATCCGCCGTCCTTTCGACCGCGGAACGCCAGGGCTCGGGCTCGAAACCGAACACCTCGCGCAGCTTGGCGGTGTCGAGCGGCGAGCGCGGCGGACGGGGCGCGGGCTCGGTGAAGACGGCCTGGGTCGTCGGCTCGAGCCTGGCGCGCGTTAGCGGATCGCGATCGATGGCGGCCTTGGCGAAGTCGAAACGGCTGGTCTCGCCGGCGTTGGCGAAATGGAAAAGGCCGAACGTCGGATCGCCCGACGACGCCGCCGCCCAGCGCGGCGCGGTCGCGACCAGGAACGCGGCCAAGGCCTCGCCGTCGGTCGGCGTCCCGAACTGGTCGGCGACGACCCTCAGCACCTCGCGCTCGCGCGCCAGACGCAGCATGAAGCTGACATAGTTGCGGCCGTAACGCGAAAAGACCCAGGAGACGCGCAGGACGACCGCCCGAGAATGGGCCAGCGCCGCCCGCTCGCCAGCCAGCTTGGAGCGGCCGTAGACGTTGAGCGGCCTCGCCTCGTCGGTCTCGACATAGGCGCGGTCCGTCAGCCCGTCGAACACCGCGTCGGTGGAGAGATGGACGAACGGCAGGTCGCGCGTGGCGCAAGCCTCCGCCATCACTCCGGGCGCGGTCGCGTTGACGGCGAAGGCTTCGTCTGGACGAGACTCGGCGGGGTCGACGTGGGTGAAGGCGGCCGTATTCAGCACGAGGTCGCAGTGGGTCGACTGAATCGCCTCGCGGATCGCGGCGAGATCCTCGAGGTCGCAGTCGGCGCGGGATAGGGCGACGACCTCGATCCCTTCGCGGGCGGCCGCCTGAACGGCGGTGGCGACCTGACCGGTCCCGCCGAACTGCAGGATCTTCATTTCAGTTCGGGGACGCGATCGCCTAGCACCTGGGCGACGAAGGCCCTCAGATTGCCGCCCTTGAAGAGATAGCCGGGCATGCCGGCGCGGTTGCCGGCCTCCACGTCGATGTGACGATCGCCGATGATCACGGCTTCTTCCGGCTTGAGGTTCCATTCGGCCAACCCCCGCAAAATCATACCGGGATTGGGCTTGCGATCCGGGTGATCGGCCACGCGATAGGCCTCCACGATCGCCGATTCATGGAAGGGGGAATAGTAAAAGGCGTTGATCTGTCCCCCGACCTCGGCCAGCTGGTCCTGCATGGCGTCATGAAAGCGGTCCATGTCCGCTTCGTCGAAATAGCCTCGGCCAATGCCGGACTGGTTGGTGACGACCAGAACCTTTAGGCCCGCCTTGCTGATCGCCGCCACGGCTTCGCGGGCGCCGTCTATCCACGCCAGGCGAGCTGGATCGAAGACATAGCCGTGATCGATGTTGAGCACGCCATCCCGATCCAGGAAGACGGCCTTGAGGGGCGGAAGATCAGAGGCGCCGGTCATGTCATGAGCAGTACCGCGCGCGGCGCGAAATCGCCAGACCACTGTCTTGGCCTCGACACAAGTTGCGCTCTAGAAGAGCTCATCCTTGGAGAGCCTTCGATGACCAACGCCTTCGCCGACGCCGCCCGCCTGCGCGACCGCCTCAAGACCTGGGCGACCGAGGCGGCCTATCCCCTGTGGTGGACGGCGGGCGCGGACCAAAAGAAGGGCGGCTTCTTCGAGAAGCTTGATCTTGAAGGCGTCCCGGTGGAAGGCCCGCGTCGCGGCCGCGTGCTGCCACGCCAGATCTATTCGTTCGCCATCGCCGGCGAACTCGGCTGGGCGGGACCGTGGCGCGAGGCGGTCGAGCACGGGCTGTCCTTCTACCTCGCGTCATATCGCCGCACCGATGGCCTCTTCCGCACCTTGATCGGCCCCAACGGCGAGAGCCTGGACGAGACGGCCGAGCTCTACGACCAGGCCTTCGCCATGTTCGCCCTGGCCGCCGTCGCCACCGCGCTGCCGGCCCGCGCGGCAGAGGCCAAGACGATCGCCGTCGAGGTGCGCGAAAAGCTGATCGCCGAGCGCAAGCATCCGGTCGCGGGCTTCCATCAGTCCAATCCTCCGACCACGCCGCTGCAGTCAAACCCGCACATGCACCTGTTCGAGGCCATGCTGGCCTGGACCGCGATCGACGGTGATCCGGCTTGGCGGGTCCTCGCCGACGAGATCGCCGAGCTGGCGCTCACCAAGTTCATCGACGCCAAGAGCGGTCAGCTGAGGGAGTTCTTCGATCTCGACTGGAACCCCGCGCCCGGTATCGAAGGTAGGATCTGCGAGCCCGGCCACCAGTTCGAGTGGGGTTGGCTGCTGTTGCGCTGGGGCAAGCTCACGGGCCGCGCCGACGCGACGAAGGCCGCACTGAGGATGATCGACGACGCCGAAGCGCGCGGGATCGATCTGGCGCGCGGCGTGGCGGTCAATGCCCTGCTCGACGACTTCTCGATCCACGACAACGGCGCGCGCCTGTGGCCCCAGACCGAGCGGATCAAGGCCGCCGTGCTAGCGGCCGAGATCACCGGCGAGGACAAGTACTGGGACATGGCCGCCGCCGGCGCGGAGGGGCTGCTGACCTATCTGCGCACGCCGGTCCCCGGGCTGTGGCGTGACAAGTACCAGCCCGACGAGACGTTCGTGGAAGAGCCGGCCCCGGCCAGCTCGTTCTACCATATCGTTCTGGCGATCCTGGAGCTGGACCGCGCGGTCGGCGCCAAGGCCGCGAAAGCCTGAGCGAGACCTATCGCGGGCGAGTGACCAGCAAGGTCGCCGCCCCGATGGCGCGCGCTTGGATCTCGGCCTCCAGCGGGATGACGGCGCCAGCCGCGTAGACGTCGCCGTCCATCTCCAGGACGCCTTCCAGCAGCTGCACCGTCGAGGCCGGCAGGGCGAAGCTCTGGCCCGCCGAGGCGCGTCGCAGCTCGACATCGAAACCGTCCGTGGAGACCAAGGTCTCGGTTCCATTGGGCGAGGCGCTACGGCGGGAGGCGATCGAGCGACCCTTGGCCTTCAGGCCGTCGACCAGCGTCTTCACCGCCTGGCTGTCCTTGCGATGGCAGACCAGCACGGCGTCCGGCTCGACCACGACGACGATGTCGCTGACGCCGATGACACCGACATAGGGCCCCGTGGAACGCACCAGCACGCCTGTCGCCCCGTGCAGGTCGACGTCGCCGGCGCGAGCGTTCCCCTCGCCGTCGCGGGTCGAGGCTTCCCAGATCGCGTCCCAGGCGCCGAGATCCGACCAGGCGAAGGCGGCGGGGACGACGGCGGCCTTCTGGGTCCGCTCCATGACCGCGTAGTCGAGCGAGATCTTCTTAGCCTGGGCGAAGGCGTCGCGATCGAGGCGGCCGATGCCGGCCTCGAGTTCCAGGGTCGCGGCGCAGGCCTTGGCGGCGGCGGCGACGGTCGGTTCGAACGCCTCGAACTCGCCGAGCAAGGTCGCGGCCTTGAAGGCGAAATTGCCGCTGTTCCAGAGATAGCCCTCGAGCAAATAGCGCTCGGCGGTGGCTTGGTCCGGCTTCTCGACGAACGCGGCGACCTCTCGAACCGAGCCGTCCAACAGGGCCGCGCCCGGACGGATATAGCCGAAGCCGGTCGCTGGCACGGTCGGCTGAACGCCGAAGGTGACGATCAGGCCTTGCTCGGCGGCGCGGGCCGCGACCAGCGCCGCTTGCTCGAAGATCTCCGGCTCGGAGATGTGATGGTCCGCCGCCAGCATCAGCACCACGCCATCGGGGTCCTGGCGCTCGACATAGGCCGCCGCCGCCACCGCCGGCGCGGAATCCCGCGCTTCAGGCTCGACCAGGATGGTGGTCCAGGCGCCGATCTCGGCCGTTTGTTCGGCGACGAAGCCGACCATGGCCTCGCCAGTGACCACCACCACTTCGGCGACGCCGGGGATGTCCTTCACCCGCAGCACCGTCTCCTGGAACGAAGAGCGGTCGCCGACCAGTTTCAGGAACTGTTTGGGTTGATCGCTTCGCGAGGCGGGCCACAGACGCGTGCCCGAACCGCCGCACAAGATCACCGGATAGATCGCAGCCAAGACTTATCCCCACACATTCAGTCTTTGCCCCTGATAGGGCGTTGTTGCGACGGGTGCTTAAAGGGAAAGCCGCCAGTAACGAAGAGTTTTCGTCAGTCTGGAACGCCAACGTGCAGTTCGGCGAGCCAAGCGTCCGCCGTGACGTCCGACGGCATCCGCCAGTCGCCGCGCGGGGACAACGCGCCGCCCGACGAGATCTTAGGACCGTTGGGCACGGCCGACCGCTTGAACTGGTTGGCGAAGAAGCGCTTCAGGAACAGCTCCAGCCAACGCTTGATCTCCGGCAGGTCGTAGGCGCGACGCGCGCTTTCGGGCAGGCCGACGGGCCAGCCGCCCGCGCCGGCGTCGTGCCAGGCGCTCCAGGCCAGGAAGGCAATCTTGGACGGCGCCATGCCATAGCGCGTCATGTAGTAGAGATTGAAGTCCTGCAGGGCATAGGGGCCCACGAAGCTCTCGGTCGCCTGCACCTCTTCGCCGGGGACCAGCTCCGGCGAGATCTCGGTGGCCAGGATGTCCTCCAGCAAGGCGGTCGTGCCGGCGTCGACATCGCCGGAATGGGCCACGAAGCGGATCAGGTGCTGGATCAGCGTCTTGGGCGCCCCGCAATTGGGGTTGTAGTGGCTCATATGGTCGCCGACACCATAGGTGCACCAGCCCAGGGCCAGCTCCGACAAGTCGCCCGTGCCGACGACCAGCGCGGCGTTGTGGTTCGCGAGTCGGAACAGGTAGTCGGTGCGAAGACCGGCCTGCACGTTCTCGAACGTCACGTCATAGACCGCCTCGCCCCGTCCGAACGGGTGGTCTAGATCCCTCAGCATCTGGGTCGCGGCCGGGCGGATGTCGAGCTCGGCGGCCGTCACGCCCATGGCCTTCATCAGCGCCCAGGCGTTCGACTTTGTCCGGTCGGACGTCGCGAAACCCGGCAGCGTGTAGGCCAGGATGTTTTCGCGCGGCAGCGAGAGCTGATCGACGGCCTTGGCGGCCACCAGCAGCGCCTGGGTGGAGTCGAGGCCGCCCGAGATGCCGATCACCAGCTTCTCGAGACCCGAAGCCTCCAGGCGGCGCGCCAGGCCCTGAACCTGGATATTGTAGGCCTCGTAGCAGTTTTCGCGCAGCTTGGCGGGATCGGACGGCGTGAACGGGAAGCGCTCGACGCCGCGCGCCAGAGCCAGGTCACCGGGGGGCGCCTGGAAATCGAACGGGATCACCCGGAACGGGACCTTGGGCGGCGCCAAGGCCATGGCGTCGCCGAAGCTGCCGACCCGCATCCGCTCCTGCCAGATCCGCTCGACGTCGACGTCGGCGAAGGTCCAGGCCGGACCGGTCGAGAACCGCGCGGTCTCGGCCAGCAGGGCGCCCATCTCGTGGATGTCGACATGGCCGTCCCAGGCCAGGTCCGTCGAGCTCTCGCCCGCGCCGGCAGCCGAATAGACATAGGCGGCGATCGCTCGCGACGACTGGCTGGCGCACAGCAGGCGGCGGGTCTCGGACTTGCCGATAGTGATGTTGCTGGCCGACAGATTGAGCAGGATCTCGGCCCCGGCCAGGGCCTGGGCGGTGCTAGGCGGGCTGGGCGTCCAAACGTCCTCGCAGATCTCGACGCCAACGGTGAACGGCATTGGAGCGTTGGCGCGAAAAAGGACGTCGGTCCCGAACGGAACGGTCTGGCCCGCGAGGCCTAAGGTCTTGCCCGTCACGCCGGCGCCCGGCGTAAACCAGCGTCGCTCGTAGAATTCGCGATAGTTGGGCAAGAAGCTCTTTGGGACGACGCCCAGCATCTGGCCGCCCTGGATGGCGACGGCGGTATTGTAGAGTCGGCCCGCGTCGCGCAGCGGCGCGCCGACCACGATCATCGGCGCCAGCTTGCGCGTTCCCTCTGCCAGGGTCGCAAGCGCCGCCTCGACGGCGTCGAGCAAGACTTCCTGCTGCAGCAGGTCGTCGATCGTGTAGCCCGTCAGGCCCAACTCCGGGAACACGATCACCGCGACGCCCGCGTCATGGGCTTCGCGCGCCAGGGCCAGAACGGCCTGGGCGTTCGCGGCGGGATCGGCCAGCTTCACCTTCGGCACGGCGGTCGCGACACGGACGAAGCCATGGCGGTAGGGCGAGAAGAACGACGGACTACCCAAGCGACCGGCCTTTCCCATCTGACGGCCGCCTTATGCTGAAAGTGAGCATAAGGCGCGCTCCAGCTATAGCGTCCGCGGAGCCTGTTGCATAGCGCCCACGGCGGGCGTTCGGCGCCCGCCTTAAGCCCCTGTCGCGGGTTGACCCCTCCGGGTTCCCATGCGACTGCGCCCCTCGCGCAGCCCCGCAAAACAAAGACAAGACGGAACTTCCATGCCCGTTTCGCCCATCAAGATGGCCGACGCGATCCGCGTCCTTTCCATGGACGCCGTGCACAAGGCCAAGTCCGGACACCAGGGCATGCCGATGGGCATGGCCGACGTGGCGACGGTGCTGTGGAGCAAGTTTCTGAAGTTCGACGCGAGTCAGCCCAACTGGCATGACCGCGACCGCTTCGTCCTGTCGGCTGGCCACGGCTCGATGCTGCTCTATTCCCTGCTTCACCTGACCGGCTTCAAGGCCGTGACGATGAAGGAGATCGAGAACTTCCGTCAGTGGGGCTCGCTGACCCCTGGCCACCCGGAAGTCCACCACACGCCCGGCGTCGAGACCACCACCGGTCCGCTCGGCCAGGGTCTGGCGACGGCCGTCGGCATGGCCATGGCCGAGGCTCATCTGGCCGGACGCTTTGGTCATGACCTCGTCGACCACCGCACCTGGGTGATCGCCGGCGACGGCTGCCTGATGGAGGGCATCAGCCAGGAAGCGATTTCGCTGGCCGGTCACCTGAAGCTCAACAAGCTGATCGTCTTCTGGGACGACAACAACATCACCATCGATGGCGCCGTCAGCATGGCCGATTCGACGGATCAGCATGCGCGTTTCCGTGCCTGCAACTGGAACACGATTGCCGTGGACGGCCATGATCCGGAAGCGATCGCGGCTGCCATCGAACAGGCGCAGACCTCCGACAAACCGACCATGATCGCCTGCAAGACGGTGATCGGTTTCGGTGCTCCGCACAAGGCCGGCACCCACAAGGTGCACGGCTCGCCGCTAGGCGCCGATGAAATCGCCGCCACGCGCGCGGCGCTCAACTGGCCTTCGGAAGCCTTCGTGATTCCCGAGGACGTGCTCGCCATGTGGCGCCAGGCCGGAACCCGTGGCGCCAGCGCCCATAAGGACTGGGCCAACCGGCTCGCAAGTTCTGCGAAAAAAGACGAGTTCAACCGTCGTTTCTCGGGCGCGCTTCCCGCAGCGCTGGCTCCCGCCGTTTCCGCCTACAAGCAGAAGCTGGCCGAGACCAAGCCGACGGTCGCAACCCGCAAGGCCTCCGAGGATGCGCTTGAAGTGATCAATGGTGTCGTTCCGGAAACCATTGGTGGTTCCGCCGACCTGACGGGATCGAACAATACCAAGACCAGCCAGACGGCGTCGATTACGCCGACGGATTTCTCCGGCCGTTACATCCATTACGGCATTCGCGAGCACGGCATGGCGGCGGCCATGAACGGCATAGCGCTGCATGGTGGTCTCATCCCCTATTCGGGCGGCTTCCTGATCTTCTCGGATTATTGCCGCCCGTCGA
>CAKZJK010000003.1 GCA_936942565.1 uncultured Caulobacter sp.
TAACCCCAATAATTACAGAAGGTTACCGGTAACTTTCCGCTTTTGTCAGCTCCCTGGGCGTGCTTATCTCAAAAATGACACCGGTGACAGCCATCCGGTGAAAGACGGTCTGAACGACCGCGAGAAATGGGGAGGTCACGATGTCCAGGCCGTCGAGTCGCGCCGCGGAGAGGGCGCTCGGTAAGGCAGCCGCCGTCGACGTCGCGGCCACCCATCCCTTCGACCAGTTCGCGGCTGTAGGCGCGCCCAATCGTCTCTCCCCCGAGGCGTAAACTGGGCGGCGCTGGTCCTTCGCCGCGCCGCCCGTCCTTCTTCGGAGTAGCCCATGCGTTTGAAGGCCCTGATCCTCGCGACCACCCTGGCGCTGACGCCGCTGGCGGTCCACGCCCAGGCGGCGGACGTCGCGCCGCCTAAGTTCAGGGCCATCAAGATCGTGCTGATCGGCGACTCCACCACGGCCGTGCTTGGGGGCTGGGGGCCCAGCTTCTGCGGCTGGCACGTGACCTCGTTCGTCGCCTGCGTCAACCTGGCGCGCGGGGGGCGCTCCAGCGGCAACTACCGGGCTGAGGGCTCATGGGCCCTGGCCATGGACGAGATCAGGTCTGGCGGCTTCACCGACACCTATGTGCTGATCCAGTTCGGCCACAACGACCAGCCGGGCAAGCCGGGGCGCTCGACGGATCTGGCCACCGAGTTTCCCGCCAACATGAAGCGCTATCTCGACGAGGTGCGAGCCGCTGGTGGCAAGCCGATCCTGATCACGCCCCTGACGCGTCGCCAATTCATCGATGGCAAGCTGCAGGATGACCTGGGGCCCTGGGCCGACGCGGTTCGCAAGGTCGCCGCCGAGACCAACACGCCGCTGGTAGACCTGCACGCCCGCAGCCAGGCCGCTGTCCAGGCCATGGGCCCGGTCGAGGCCATGAAATTCGCCCAGCGCCCTCCGTCGGCCGAGGTGATGGAGGCCGCCGCCAAGACCGGCACGACCATCGCCGCCAGCACGGGTGTTACCGCCGCCCCAGGCGCACCGACACTAAGCGCCCAGAACAACGCCGCCGTCGAACCATTGGGCCAGGCCAAGCTGGCGTTCGACTACACGCATCTGGGTGTCGTGGGCTCGGACTACTTCTCGGCGATCGTCACCGACGAGCTGTCGAAAGCCGTTCCGGCCCTGCGCCGCTACCTGATCCAGTAGAGCTTTCCAAGGTCCTCGCCCATGACCCTGACCCGTCGCTCAACGCTCGCCGTATTGGGCGCCGCCTCCTCTCTGACCTTCACACCGTCCCGGGCCGCGACGGCCAAGCCCTCGCCGCTGCGCCTGTGGTATCGTCAGCCCGCGAAGGAATGGGTCGAGGCGCTGCCGGTCGGCTCGGGCAAGCTGGGCGCCATGGTGTTTGGCGGCGTGGGCGCCGAGCGATTGCAACTGAACGAGGACACGCTGTGGGCGGGCGGGCCGTATGAGCCCACCAACCCGGAAGCGGGCGCGGCTCTGTCCGAGATCCGCCGTCTGATCGACGCTGGCGACTACGCCAAGGCCGCCCAACTCGCCGAGACCAAGTTCGTTGGCGTTCCCAAGCAGCAGATGTCGTACCAGACGATCGGCGATCTGAAGCTGGACTTTCCGGGGCTGTCCGAGGCCACCGGCTATGTTCGCGAACTGGACCTCGACGGGGCGATCGCCACGACGCGCTTCATGGCCGGCGGCGTGGACCATGTTCGCGAGGTCATCGGCAGCGCGCCCGACGGCGTGATCGCCGTGCGCCTGTCGGCGAACCGGCGCGGGGCGATCAGCCTGGATCTGAGCTTCGCCTCGCCGCTGAAATCCAAGCCCGTCGCGACGGTCGAGGAACGCGGCTTGGTGCTTGCCGGGACCAACGAAAGCCAGCAGGGCATCCCCGCCAGGCTGGCGTTCGAATGCCGTGTCGAGGTCCGCGCCAAGGGCGGGCGCGTGAGCGGGCAGGGCGAGACCCTGTCGATCCGGGACGCCGACGAGGTGGTTCTGCTGATCGCCGCGGCGACCAGCTATCGTCGCTACGACGATGTCTCCGGCGACCCGACCGCTCTGAACAAGGCGACGCTGGCGAAACTGTCGACCAAGCCATGGCTGAAGATCCTCGCCGATCACCAGGCCGATCACCGCGCCCTGTTCCGGCGCGTGGACGTCGATTTCGGGCGCACTCGCGCCGAGTTGTCGCCGACCGACGAGCGGATCAAGGCCTCGCCGACGACCGACGATCCCTCGCTGGCGGCGCTCTATTTCCAGTACGGCCGCTACCTGCTGATCGCCTGTTCACGGCCAGGAAGCCAGGCCGCCAACCTGCAGGGCGTCTGGAACGACAAACCCTCCGCGCCGTGGGGCAGCAAGTACACGATCAACATCAACACCGAGATGAACTACTGGCCGGCCGAGCCGACCGGCTTGCCGGAGCTGGTTGAGCCACTGGTCGCGCTGGTGAAGGACCTCTCGCAAACCGGCGCTCGCACCGCCAAGGCGATGTACGGCGCCCGTGGGTGGGTTGCGCACCACAACACAGACCTCTGGCGGGCGACCGCCCCGGTGGACGGCGCGCCGTGGGGCGTCTGGCCCACCGGCGGCGCGTGGCTCTGCAAGCACCTGTGGGACCACTACGACTACGGACGCGATCGCGCCTATCTGGCGCGGGTCTATCCGCTGATGAAGGGCTCGGCGCGGTTCTTTCTCGACACCCTGGTGGTCGATCCCAAGTTCGGCGTGCTGGTCACCAATCCGTCGCTGTCGCCCGAGAACGACCACGGCCATGGCGCCTCGATCGTCGCGGGCCCGACCATGGACCAGGCGATCATCCGCGACCTGTTCGACAACTGCCTCAAGGCCGGGGCGGTGCTGGGCGCGGACCAGGCTTTCGTGGAAGAACTCACGGCGGCGCGCGACAAGCTGGCGCCCTACAGGATTGGCAAGGACGGCCAGTTGCAGGAGTGGCAGGAGGACTGGGACGCCGACGCGCCGGACATCCACCACCGGCATGTCTCGCACCTCTACGGCCTGTTCCCGTCGGACCAGATCGCGATCGACACGACGCCGAAGCTGGCGGCGGCGGCGCGGCAGACCCTGGTCACGCGTGGCGATCTCTCCACCGGCTGGGCGATCGCCTGGCGGCTGAACCTCTGGGCGCGGCTGGGCGAGGGGGATCACGCCCACGGCATCCTGCGGCTGCTGCTGGGTCCCGAGCGCACCTATCCGAACATGTTCGACGCCCACCCGCCGTTCCAGATCGACGGCAATTTCGGCGGGACCTCGGGCATGACCGAGATGATCCTCCAGAGCCGCAACGACCGGATCTACCTCCTGCCGGCCCTGCCGTCGGCCTGGCCCACGGGCCACATCAGGGGGCTGAGGGCGCGAGGGGCGGTCGAAGTCGACGTGCGCTGGGCGGGGGGCAAGCTGGTCGAGGCGGTGCTCAAGGCGAAAGCGGATGGTCGCCACACCGTGGTGCTCGGCGCCTCGACCCTGAGCGTGGACCTCCGCGAGGGGCGGATCGCTCGTCTTGTCGCGCGCGACGGAGTCTTGGCCCGCGCGGCTTAGCGTCCGCATGGATGGCGCGGCGGCCGACTTTTGGCTAAGACCCGCGCCATGCTGCGTATTTCGGAACTGAAGCTGCCGCTCGGCCATCCGCCGGAGGCCATGGCGCCCGCCATCGTCGCTCGCCTGGGGATCGAGGCCGATGACCTGGTGAGCTTCGAGGTCGCTCGCCGCGCCCATGACGCGCGCCGCAAGTCCGCGATCCTGATGGTCTATTCGGTCGATGTCGTTCTGCGCGACGAGCCGTCCGTTCTGCGTCGCTTCGAGGGCGACCATCAGGTCCGCGTCACGCCAGATACCGACTATCGCTTCGTGGCCAAGGCGTCAGCGGGTTTCGAAGGGCCGCGGCCGGTGGTCATCGGCGCGGGGCCTTGCGGTCTGTTCGCGGGTCTTATCCTGGCGCAGATGGGCCTGAAGCCCATCATCGTGGATCGCGGCAAGGTCGTGCGCGAGCGCACCAAGGACACCTGGGGGCTGTGGCGGCGCGGTGAGCTCAATCCGGAATCGAACGTCCAGTTCGGCGAGGGCGGGGCGGGAACCTTCTCGGATGGCAAGCTCTACAGCCAGATCAAGGATCCACGTTTCCTGGGTCGCAAGGTGCTCGAGGAATTCGTCAAGGCCGGCGCGCCGGAAGAGATCCTGACCGAGGCCCATCCGCACATCGGCACCTTCCGCCTGGTCCACATGGTCGAGAACATGCGGGCGTTGATCGAGAGCTTGGGCGGCGAGTACCGCTGGCAGCACAAGGTCGAAGACTTCGACATCGAGATTGGCGCCGACGGCTCCCGCCGGCTGAAGGGGCTTCATATCGCCGGCGGCGATTACCTGCCGGCCCGCCATGTCGTGATGGCCTTGGGCCATAGCGCGCGCGACACCTTCCAGGTGCTCTACGATCGTGGCGTCCACATCGAGGCAAAGCCGTTCTCGATTGGGGTGCGGATCGAGCATCCTCAGTCCTGGATGGACAGAGCGCGCTTTGGCGACTGCGCTGGCCATCCCGACCTAGGCGCGGCCGATTATAGCCTGTCGCACCACTGCAAGAACGGCCGCACGGTCTACAGCTTCTGCATGTGTCCAGGCGGCACGGTCGTCGCGGCGACCTCGGAGGCCGGCCGGGTGGTGACCAACGGCATGAGCCAATATTCGCGCAACGAGCGGAACGCCAATTCCGGCTTCGTCGTCGACATCAATCCCGAGCAGGACTATACGGGCCACCCGCTGGCCGGGGTCGAGTTCCAGCGGAAGTGGGAGAGCCTGGCCTTCCTGGCGGGCGGCGGGACCTACAAGGCGCCGGGGCAGCTGGTCGGCGATTTCCTGGCGGGCAAGCCCTCGACGGCGTTCGGCGCGGTCACCCCGTCCTACAAGCCGGGCGTGCATCTGACCGATCTGGCCCAATGCCTGCCGCCGTTCGCCATCGAGGCGATGCGCGAGGCGCTGCCGGTGTTCGGTCGGCAGATCCCTGGTTACGACCATCCCGACGTCGTGCTGACCGGCGTCGAGACCCGGACGTCCTCGCCGGTGCGGATCACGCGGGGCAAGGACTTCCAGAGCCTGAACACCGCAGGCCTTTTCCCGGCCGGTGAGGGGGCGGGCTATGCCGGCGGCATCCTCTCGGCGGCGGTCGACGGCATCAAGGTCGCCGAAGCGGTAGCCGCGCGGTACGTGGCAGAGGGACTGATCGCGGCTTCATGATCTCGTCGTCCCGGACGCTCGGCGAGCGCCCAGGACGATAAGGCTGACGCTTACGCCGGCTCGCTGACCTGGGCCAGCGTCGGATAGTCCGTATAGCCGCGCGAACCGTTCTCGAAGCCATAGAAGGTGGTCGGGTCGGGCGTGTTCAGCGCCGCGCCCGCCTTCAGGCGTTCCACGAGGTCCGGGTTGGCGATGTAGGCCTTGCCGAACGCGATCGCGTCGGCCTTGCCGGCTTCGATCGCGGCGTTGGCGCTGGCCAGGTCGAACTTCTCGTTGGCAATGTAGACGCCGCCGAAGGCCCTTTTCAGGTCGGGACCCAGGCTGTCGGCGGCCTCGTATTCGCGCGCCGAGACGAAGCCGATCTTGCGCTCGCCCAAAGCCTTGGCCACATGGCCGAAGGTGGCGGCGAGGTTACTGTCGCCCATCGAATGGCTGTCGGCGCGCGGCGCCAGGTGCACGCCCACGCGGTCGGCGCCCCAGACGGAGATCGCCGCGTCGGTGGCTTCCAGCAGGAAGCGGGCGCGGTTCTCGATCGAACCGCCGTACTGGTCGGTGCGCTGGTTGCTGCCGTCCTGCAGGAATTGGTCGAGCAGATAGCCGTTGGCGCCATGCAGCTGCACGCCGTCGAAGCCGGCGGCCTGGGCGTTCTCGGCGCCTTGGCGGAAGGCTTCGACCACGCCCGCGACCTCCTCGGTGGAGAGGGCGCGCGGGGTCGGGTAGTCGCGTTGCGGACGCAGCAGGCTGACATGGCCCGTGGCGGCGATGGCGCTGGGGGCCACGGGGAGTTGGCCGTCCAGCAGCTCGGGATCCGAGATCCGGCCGACGTGCCAGATCTGCATGAAGATGCGCCCGCCCTTGTCGTGAACGGCCTTGGTCACCTGCTTCCAGGCTTCGGTCTGCTCCTTGGACCAGATGCCGGGGACGCCGGCATAGCCAACGCCTTGTGGGGATACCGGCACGCCTTCGGTGATCAGCAGTCCGGCCGAGGCGCGTTGGCCGTAATACTCTGCCATCAGGGCGTTGGGGATCTGGGTCGGACCGGCGCGCAGCCGGGTCAGCGGCGCCATGACGACGCGGTTGGGCAGATTGAGGTCGCCGACGCGCAGCGGGTCGAACAGATTAGGCATTGCGAGATAGTCCCTCGGAAAGGGGCGCCGACCCTCCGTCGGCGTCTGCGTGCTATCTGGCCCCGCTCGCGCGGATCGCAACCGCAACAGGTTCAGATTTATCTGAAAGCGGCCAGGTCAAAATCTGAAAATCTAAACCGGCTTCAGCTCGCCCAGCATCGTCGGGATCAACTCCGAGACGGTCGGATGGATGTGCACCGCCCGCTGGATCGTCGTGTAGGGCGCCTTGGCGTACATCAGGTCGATCATGCCATGGATCGCCTCGTCGCCATTTAGGCCCAGGATCGCCGCGCCGAGGATCTGCTTGGTCTCGGCGTCTACCACCACCTTCATGAAGCCCTGGGTTTCGCCCTTCTCGACCGCGCGGCCGACACGGGCCATGGGGCGGCTTCCGATCAGCAGCGGCCGGCCGGTGGCGCGCGCCTCGGTCTCCGTCAGGCCGACACGTCCCAAGGGCGGATCCACGAACAGGGCGTAGCACGAGATCCGATCGCTGACCTTGCGCGGATCATTATCCAGCAGGTTGGCGGCGACGATCTCGAAATCGTTGTAGGCGGTGTGGGTGAAGGCGCCCTTGCCGTTGCAGTCACCCATCGCCCAGATACCGGGAACGTTGGTCCTCAGCTGATCGTCGACAACGACATAGCCACGCTTGTCGGTCTCGACGCCGGCCGCCTGGAGGTTGAGATCATCGGTGTTGGGCCGGCGGCCGACCGCCAGCAGGACGTGGGAGCCTGTCACCCGCGGTTCGCCCGCCTTGCAGCTCACGTGCACGCAAGCGCCGTCCTCGTGAGGCGAGAAGCGAATGCATTCGGCGTTGAGCCTAACGGTGATCCCCTCGGACTCCAGAATTTCGCGGATCGCATCGGACACTTCGGGATCCTCGCGACCGATCAGGCGCGGGCCCATCTCGACGATCGTCACCTGGCTGCCGAAACGACGGAACATCTGGGCGAACTCAAGCCCGATATAGCTGCCGCCGACGATGACCAGATGCTCCGGCAGCGCGTCCAACCGCATCATGCCGACATTGGTCAGGTACGGTACGTCGTTGACGCCGGGCATGTCCGGCACGTTGGCGCGGCCGCCGACGTTGAGGAATATCCTCGGCGCGGTCAGCAGGTCGTCACCCACCCGGATCGTATCCGCGCTTTCGAAACGGGCGTGGCCCTGGATGACCGTGCAGCCCTCCATGCCGCGCAACCAGCTCTCGACGCCGCCGCGCGCGTTCTTCACGACGGTCTGCTGGCGAGCCTTAACCCGCTCCATGTCGACGCCGACGGGACCGTCCAGCACGACGCCGTAGTCATCGGCGCGGCGGGCCAGGTGCGCGGCATAAGCGCTGGCCACCAGGGTTTTGGTCGGCATGCAGCCGGTGTTCACGCAGGTGCCGCCAATGTCCTTGCGCTCGATCATCGCCACGGTCTGGCCGGCGGCCGTAAGCCGTCCCGCCAGTGACGGACCCGCCTGGCCGGCGCCGATGATGATGGAGTCGAAGCGTCGCGGCGCGCTCATTGGGCCAGCGCCACGATGGCCAAGGCGCCGCCGATGGCGACGGCGTCCTCGATCAAGGCGGCGGGGCGATCCTTGCCGAACCGCGCCGCCAGACGTCCCCGAACCTCGGCGCCGCCCAGCGTGCCGATCACCGCGCCGACGGCGCCGATGACTGCGCCGCGTAGCCAGTGGCCGCTCGGCATCATCAGGGCCGCGCCGCTGAAGGCGCCGGCGGCGATCCGGGTTCCGAACTGGACCGGGACCTTGCGGCTCGGCGTCTTGGGAAGCTGGTCGCCGACCAGTTCGAGCGCCGCCAGGACGGTGAAGACCAGAACGGCGATCAGGCCGCCCAGCCACGCCAGGGGCCATCCCACCAAGGGCAGCCAGCCCAGCCTCGCGGCCCAAGAGACCGCGGCCGGGGCCGTCATGGCCCGCAACCCAGCGACAACGCCAATCAGGAGAGCGAAAACATAGAGCGCCATGAGACCCGTCCCGCCGTGCGGCGCGCCCCGATGGCGCCACCGAACCTCATCACAGTCGAGAACGCGCTTATTGCAAGTTTTGATCGTATCGGCGGCCCGGCGTCAGGTGTTCAAGGCCCTAAAGCCCTGTTCCAGGTCAGCCTTCAGGTCCTGGACGCTCTCCAGCCCGACGTGGAAGCGCAGCAGCGGCCCCTCGAGGTTCACCGGGATGGCGCGGAACTTCAGTTGCGGATCGCAATGAAGCGCCAGGCTCTCGTAGCCGCCCCAGGAGAAGCCGAGGCCAAACAGCTTCAGGCTATCAAGAAAGGCCTTGGCCGCGCTTTGCGTGCACGGCTTGAGCACCACGCCGAACAGGCCGCAGGCGCCGGTGAAGTCGCGCTTCCAGATCGCGTGGCCCGGATCGTCGGGTAGGGCGGGGTGCAGCACCCGCGACACCTCCGGTCGCGCCTGAAGCCAGCGCGCGACGGCGAGGCCGTTCTCCTGGTGGCGCGGCAGGCGCGTGGCCAAGGTCCGCAGGCCGCGCAGCATGGTGTAGGCGTCGTCGGGCGAGACGGACCAGCCGATGTCCCACATGGCTTCGCCTAGCAGCGCGGCGACCGCCTTGTCGCAGGTCGCCACCGAGCCCATGAAGCAGTCGGAGTGGCCGCCCACATACTTGGTCAGGGCCTGGACGCTGAGGGTCACGCCATGCGCCAGCGGCTTGAAGTAGAAGCCGGCGGCCCAGGTGTTGTCGATCAGGGTCATGATCCCGCGCGCGTTCGCCGCCTTGGCGATCGCCGGGATATCCTGCATCTCGAAGGTCAGGGAGCCCGGCGCCTCCAGTACGATCAGCCGCGTACGCGGCGTGGCCAGGGCCATCAGGGCGTCGGCGTCCAGGGCGGGGTCGTAGTAGGTCGTGCCGACACCGAAGCGGGACAGCAACCGGTCGCAGAAGCGGCGGGTCGGCTTGTAGGCGCTGTCGACCACGAGAACCTCGTCGCCGGCCTTCAGCACCGCCAGCAGGGCGCCCGTGATCGCCGCGAGGCCCGACGGGTAGAGCGTGACGTCCTCCGCGCCCTCCAGGTCCGCCAGGGCCTGTTGCAGGGCGTGCGGCGTCGCCAGGCCCGTGATGCCGTAGGTCAGCTGGTCGTCGTCGTACAGCGACGCCGCGTCGGGCATCAGCACTGTCGAGCCGCGCTGGATCGGCGGATTGACCGTCTTCGCCAACGTGTGGTTCGTCGCGCCCTTGCGGATCAGGCGGGTTTCTTCGTCCATCGGGATACTCTTACGCTAGGCCGCGGGGCCCGTGACGACGGCGGTGTCGTCCAGGCCGCCCCATTCCGTCCACGAGCCGTCATAGACCGCCGAGCGCGGCTTACCCATTCTGGCCAAGGCCAGAGCCACGACCGAGGCGGTGATGCCCGAGCCGCAGGTCGAGACGATCGGCTTGTTGATGTCGACGCCCGCCGCCTCGAAGACCGTCTTCAGCTTGTCGGCCGGCAGCATCGTGCCGTCGGGCGCGATCATCGCCGCGAGCGGGATGTTGCGAGCGCCCGGCATATGACCGCCCCGCAGGCCGGCGCGGGGCTCTGGATCGCGACCTTCGAACCGGCCGGCCGCGCGGGCGTCGATGATCTGCTCGCGGCCGCTGGCGACAACGTCACGCATCTGCTCCAGCGAGCGATAGATGTCGGCCTGGTAGCGCGGCGTGAAGTGGCGCTCCTGCGGCGCGGCGGGACCGTCTTCGATCGGTCGGCCCTCGGCGATCCACTTCGGGAGGCCGCCGTCCAGCACAACGACGTCTTCGTGGCCCATGGCGCGGAAGTGCCACCAGGCGCGGGCCGCCGGCAGGATGCCGGTCGTGTCGTAGACGACGATCCGAGAGCCGTCGCCCAGGCCCAGCTTCTTGACCCGCGAGGCGAACTTCACCGCCGTCGGGATCATGTGCGGCAGGTCGGTGGTCTCATCCGATATGTCGTCGATGTCGAAGAACACCGCGCCCGGGATGTGGGCGGCCAGGAACTCCTTGTACGGCTCGCGCTGGGCCGCCGGCATGTGCCACGAGGCGTCGACGACCCGCACGTCCGGCGCGTCAAGGTGTTCGGCCAGCCAGGCGGTGGAGACCAGCGGATCGGACGGAGTGCTCATGTCGACGCCTTTCTGGGGGCTGACTCGCCCCAGTTTCGAGACGCCGGCAACATCGCCGCCGACGCGCTTCGTCGCAAGCTACATCCAGGGCGGCGTCGGCAGGCCCTTTTCCTTAAGGAAGTCGGGGTTGAACAGCTTGGACTGGTAGCGCGAGCCGTGGTCGCACAGCACCGTCACGATCGTGTGGCCGGGGCCCAGTTCCTTGGCGAGTTTGACCGCCCCGGCGATGTTGATCCCAGCCGAGCCGCCCAGGCACAGGCCCTCGTGCATCACAAGATCGTAGAGCACCTCGAGCATCTCTTCGTCCGAGACGCGGAAGGGGTGGTCGATCGTGAGGCCTTCCAGATTGGCGGTCACGCGGCCCTGGCCGATGCCCTCGCTGATCGAATTGCCCTCGGACTTCAGCTCGCCGTCCTTGTACCAGCTGTAGAGCGACGCGCCGTACGGGTCGGCGAGGCCGATCTTCACGTCCGGCTTGCGTTCGCGTAGGGCGGCCGCGACGCCGGCCAGGGTGCCGCCAGAGCCCACGGCGCAGATGAAGCCATCGACCTTACCGTCTGTTTGCTCGAAGATTTCCGGCCCGGTCCCAAGGTAGTGCGCCTGGCGATTGGCCGTGTTGTCGAACTGGTTGGCCCAGATCACGCCATTGGGCTCGGTTTTGGCGAGTTCCTCGGCCAAGCGCCCGGAATAGCGGACATAATTGCCCGGGTTCGAGTACGGGACGGCCTCGACCTCGACCAGCTCGGCGCCGAGCAGGCGGATGGCGTCCTTCTTCTCCTGGCTCTGGGTGCGGGGGATGACGATCGTGGTCTTGTAGCCCAGCGCCGAGGCGACCATCGCCAGGCCGATGCCGGTGTTGCCGGCGGTGCCTTCGACGATGCGGCCTCCGGGCTTGAGCAATCCTCGCGCCTCGGCGTCGCGGATGATGCCCAGCGCGGCGCGGTCCTTGACCGACTGGCCGGGGTTCATGAACTCGGCCTTGCCCAGGATCTCGCAGCCGGTCGCCTCGCTGGCGCGGCGCAGGCGGATCAGCGGCGTATTTCCGATGGCGTCGAGAACGCTGGGGAGGACGGTCATGATTTCACCTGCGTGGCCGGACTGGCATGGTAGATCGTGCGCGGGCCGCGCGACGCAAGCCCAGTTTTCCTGAAGGCGAGAGGTTTGGCGTGAGCAATTCGCGAGGCGCTCTGCGGCTGGTTCTGGGCGACCAGCTCTCGGAAAGCCTGTCGGCGCTGAACGACATCGATTCCGCGCGGGACGTCGTGCTGATGGTCGAGAGCGTCGCCGAGGCCACCGCCTGGAAGCACCACAAGCAGAAGCTGGTCCTCGTCTGGTCGGCCATGCGCCAGTTCGCCGAGCGCCTGCGGGTGAAGGGGCTGACGGTCCGCTATGTGACGCTCGACGATCCTGAGAACACCCGGACCATCGCCGGCGAGGTGAAGCGGGCGCTGGGCGAGGGCACCTTCGACCGCGTCGTGCGCACCGTCTGTGGCAAGTGGGGCCTTGAGCAGGCGCTGCTGTCGCTGGACCTCGGCGTTCCGATCGAGGCGCGCGAGGACGATCGCTTTCTCTGTTCGCGGGCCGAGTTCGCGGGCTGGGCCGAGGGACGGCGCGAGCTGCGGATGGAGTTCTTCTACCGCGAGATGCGACGACGCACGGGGCTTCTGATGGACGGCGACAAACCGGCCGGCGGGCGCTGGAACTTCGATCCCGAGAACCGCAAGAAGCTGCCCAAGGGCGTACGCCCGCCCAAGCGCCTGCGCACTCCTCCGAACGCGACGACCCAAGCTGTCATCGCGATGGTCTCGGCCGGCTTCGAAGACCACTTCGGCACGCTCGACGCCTTCGGCTGGCCGACAAATCCCGAGGAGGCCGAGGCGGCGCTGGAGCATTTCCTGGCGCATATGCTTCCCGATTTCGGCGATTGGCAGGACGCCATGGCCTGGGAGCAGCCGTTCCTGTGGCACGGTCTGATCTCGCCGGCCCTGAACATCGGCCTGCTCGACCCGCTGGATATCTGCCGGCGCGCCGAGGCCGCCTGGCGAGAGGGGCGGGCGCCCCTCAACGCCGTGGAGGGCTTCATCCGCCAGATCATCGGCTGGCGCGAGTTCGTGCGCGGCGTCTACTGGCTGAAGATGCCGGAATATGGTCTCCGCAACGCCCTCGAGGCGGAAGGCAAGCTGCCCTGGTTCTACTGGTCTGGCGAGACCGACATGGCGTGCGTCGCCGACGCGGTGCGCTCGGCCCGCGACCACGCCTACGCCCATCACATCCAGCGCCTGATGGTCACCGGCAATCTCGCCATGCTGCTCGGCGTGCACCCCGACGCGGTCGACGATTGGTACATGGTCGTGTTCGCCGACGCCTATGAGTGGGTCGAGATGCCCAATACGCGCGGCATGGCCACCTTCGCCGACGGCGGCATTGTCGGCTCCAAGCCCTACGCCGCCAGCGGCGCCTATATCGATCGGATGAGCGACTACTGCAAAGGCTGTCGCTACGACGTGAAGCAACGCCTTGGCGACGACGCCTGTCCGTTCAACGCTCTCTACTGGGACTTCATCGACCGCCACGCCCAGCGTTTGGCCGGTAACGGGCGGATGATGATGCCGCTGAAGACCTTGAAGGGCATGGACGAGGCCGAGCGCCGGGCCTTTCGCGAAAAGGCCGCCGCGCTCCGAAGCGCCATGGGCGTCTAGGTTCGGCTGAGGCCCAACTGGATGACGTTGGTCCGCTCGGTGCGGAACCCCGCCTCGCAGTAGCTAAGGTAGAACCGCCACAGGCGACGGAAGCGCTCGTCGAAGCCGTCCTTGCGGATCTCGTGCCAGGCGGCCTCATTCAGCGAGGGTGTCGGCATAATTCTGGCCGAAGCGCTTGAGATCGCTCCATTCTAGGCCCGCGCGCTCGGTCTCTTCCTTAAGTCGCGCCTCGCTGGGCAGCATGCCGCCCGGGAAGATGTAGCGCTGGATGAAGTCGGTGCGGCTGCGATAGTCGCTGAACAGCTCGTCGCGGATGGTGATGATCTGCAGGCCCGCCCGGCCGCCGGGCGCCAGCACTTCGCGGATCTTGCCGAAATAGGCGGGCCAGTATTCCTCGCCCACGGCCTCGAACATCTCGATCGAGGCGACGGCGTCAAAGCGGCCCTCGACGTCGCGATAGTCCACCAGGCGAATATCCGCCTTTTCGGAAAGGCCCTGATCGAAAAGGCGCTTGCGAGCGAAATCGTACTGCGCCTGGGAGATGGTGATGCCGGTGACCTTGGCCCCGACCTCCTTGGCGGCGAACTCGGCGAAGCCGCCCCAGCCGCAGCCGATCTCCAGAACGTGCTTGCCGGGCGCCAGGCCGATGGTCTTGGCGAGCGCGGCGTACTTGGCGCGCTGGGCGTCGGGCAGGGTCTGGTCCGGATGCTCGTACAGCGCCGACGAATAGGTCATCGTCGGGTCCAGCCAGCGGGAATAGAAGGCGTTGCCTAGGTCATAGTGGGCGTGAATGTTCCGCCGCGAGCCGGAGCGGCTGTTGCGGTTGAACAGGTGGTGGATGGCGTTGAAGGCCCGCATCACCGGGGTGCCCGAGGCCAGGCCCGCCAACTTGTCGAAGTTCAGCGAGAACGCCTCGAGCACGGTCGACAGATCGGGAGTCTCCCATTCGCCGGCCATGAAGCCCTCGGCGAAGCCGATGTCCCCGGACAGCAGCGCGCGGCGCACGAAGTTGTAGTCGTTGATCTTGATGACCGCCGCCGGACCATCCTTGCGGCCCTTGACCGTCAGGACCTTACCGGTCGGCAGGATGAAGGTCAGCGATCCAGCCTCCCAGTTCTCGGCCGCGATGCGGACGGCGGAACGGAAGGCGGCTGGAGCGGCCTTCAGGTCGGGATCAGTCCAGAGCGCAGTTTCCAAGGCGGGGCCTCGCTTCCGGTGACGCGTTAATTAACGCCGTTAACCACCGTCTCGTAAAGCCCTCACTCATCTAGAGGCTGTGATAGGCCTCCAGGGCGCGCTCGCGCGCCTTGGCGTGGTCAACGATCGGTTTGGCGTAGATACGCCGCGCCGCCGGAGACAGATGGAGCGGTTGCTCCCATGGCTTGTGGATAACATTGTCAGGAACAGTCTTGAGTTCCGGAACCCATCGCCGAACATAGTCGCCGCGCGGATCAAACTTCTCGCCCTGGCTGATCGGATTGAAGATCCGGAAGTACGGCGCGGCGTCCGCGCCGCTGCCGGCGGTCCATTGCCAATTACCGACATTATTGGCGAGATCGGCGTCCACCAGTGTGTCCCAGAACCACGCCTCGCCCTCGCGCCAGTCAATCATCAGGTGCTTGATCAGGAACGACGCGACGATCATGCGTACGCGGTTGTGCATGAATCCAGTCGTCCAAAGTTCGCGCATGCCGGCGTCGACGATGGGATAGCCGGTCTCGCCCTTGGTCCAGGCCTCGAAGGCGGCGTGGTCCTTGGCCCAGGGAAAGCCGTCGAACTCGGGTTTGAAGTTCCGGCTCGGCAACTCGGGCCAATGGAACAGGATCGAATGGTTGAACTCGCGCCAGCCGATCTCCGACAGGAACTTGTCGGCCTCGGCCGTCGGGATGTCGCCAGCCTCGGCGGCGTTGCGGGTCGCGATCCAGACCTGGCGCGGACCGATCTCGCCGAAGTGCAGATGCGGCGACAGGCGCGAGGTCGCCGGGGCGGAAGGAATGTCGCGCTTCTCGCCATAGCCGGCGATGGCGACCGAAAGAAACGCGTCCAGCCGCGCCCGCGCGCCCGCTTCGCCGGGCGTCCAGATGTCGAAGCCCTTTGACCAGTCAGGCTTGGTTGGATGCAGTCCCCAGTCGGAAAGCTTGTCGCTGGACATCGTCTTATCCAGGCATCTCAAGACCTTGGGCGCGGGTTCTACGACGACATCGTTGAGATGTTCCCGGGCGGCGCGCCAGTAGGGCGTGAAGACCTTGTAGGGCAGGCCCGAACCGTTCTGGACCGTCCAGGGCTCGTTCAGCAGGCCGGCGTTGAAGCTCTGGACGTCGACGCCCGCGTCCTTCAGGCCGGTCTTGATCGCCGCGTCGCGGTCGATGCTGGCCTTGTCGTAGAGCCGGTTCCACAGCACGGAGGTCGCGCCCGTCTCGGCGATCAGGGCGTCCAGGACATCGGCCGCCACGCCCTTGCGCAGCACCAGTCTATTGCCAAGCTTCTCAAGCTCTTGGGCCAGGCTCTTCACCGATTTGTCCAGCCACCACAGCGAGGCGGCGCCCATCGGCCTAACGCCCGCCGTCTCGTCGAGGATGTAGAGGCAAACAACCGGTCGGCCGCTGTCGGCGGCATGGCGCAGCGCGGGATTGTCGGCTATGCGCAGGTCCTTTCGGAACCACACGATGACGGCGCTAGGGTTCGCCTCGCTATCGCCAGAGTCTTTCCGCACTTGCACCGTCCCGCCCGAGGGGTCACCTCTTGGGCGCCCAAAGCCTCTAATACGTCGGAAGTATCGCCTTGGATCAGCCGCAAGCCGTCGCCCCTAACGCCGTCGTCGAGATCAAGACCCCGACCGGCGCGCCCGTTCGTATCGGCAATTGCGAGCGGTTGTCGATCATCGCCGGCCCGTGCCAGATGGAGAGCCGTCAGCACGCCCTGGAAACCGCTCACGCGCTCAAGGAGATGGCGCAACGTCTTGGCGTGGGGATGATCTACAAGACCTCGTACGACAAGGCCAACCGCACCTCGGTCAACGCCCAGCGCGGCATCGGCCTGAAGGACAGCCTGCCGATCTTCCAGGAGATCCGCGAGGCCACGGGTCTTCCGACCCTGACCGACGTGCACGAGACCAGCCACTGCCCCATCGTGGCAGAGGCGGTCGACGTGATCCAGATCCCGGCCTTCCTGTGCCGCCAGACCGACCTCTTGCTGGCCGCCGCCGCCACCGGCCGGGCGATCAACATCAAGAAGGGCCAGTTCCTGGCGCCCTGGGACATGAAGAACGTCATCGCCAAGGTGACGGGCGCGGGCAATCCCAACGTCATGGCGTGCGAGCGCGGCGTCTCGTTCGGCTACAATACGCTCGTCAGCGACATGCGCAGCTTGCCGATCATGAAGGAGATCGGCTGCCCGGTGGTCTTCGACGCCACCCACAGCGTGCAGCAGCCGGGCGGGCAGGGAACCTCGTCGGGCGGCCAGCGCGAGTTCGTGCCTGTGCTGGCCCGCGCCGCCGTCGCCGTGGGCGTGGCCTGTGTGTTCATGGAGACCCACCCCGATCCGGACAAGGCGCCGTCGGATGGTCCGAACATGGTGCCGATGAGCCAGTTCGAGGCCCTGGTCGCCAACCTCCTCGAATACGACGCCCTGACCAAGCGCGCGGCCTAAGCCATGAGCCGTCGTATCGTCCTGGTCACCGGCGGCGCCGGCTTCATCGGCTCCAATATCGTCGCGAGACTCTGCGAAGACCCGGCGCTGGACGTCGTGGTGTGCGATCGCCTGCGCGACGCGGCCAGCGGCAAGTGGCGCAACATCGCCAAGCACCCGATCGCCGACTTCGTCGCCCCCGAGCAATTGTTCGACTGGCTCGCCAAGCGTGGAGCCGAGGTCGAACTGATCGTCCACATGGGCGCGGTGTCCTCGACCACCGAGACCGACGCCGACAAGATCGTGCAGTCCAACTTCGTGCTGTCGCGCGACCTGTGGGATTGGAGCGTGGAGCATGGCAAGCGCCTGATCTACGCCTCGTCGGCGGCGACCTATGGCGATGGCGCGCTGGGCTTCGACGGCAAGGACGATCTGACCTCGCTGAAGGCTCTGCGCCCGCTGAACGCCTATGGCTGGTCCAAGGCGCTGTTCGACATCCACGCCGCTCGCGAGGCCGCCCGAGGCCGCGCGCCGACGCAGTGGGTGGGTTTGAAGTTCTTCAACGTCTATGGCCCCAACGAGGACCACAAGGGCGGCATGAAATCTGTCGTCGCCCAGATCTGGCCACGCGTCGCGGCGGGCGAGGGGGTTAAGCTCTTCAAGTCCCACAATCCGGCCTACGAGGACGGCGGGCAGCTGCGTGATTTCGTCTATGTCCGCGACGTGGTCGACGTGGTCGCCTGGCTGGCCAGGAGCCCGGCCGTGAACGGTGTTTTCAACCTCGGCTCGGGCCAGGCGCGATCGTTCCGCGATCTCGCGGTGGCGACGTTCGAGGCCGTCGGCCGCCAGCCGGACATCACCTATATCGACATGCCCGAGGTGCTGCGTGGCAAGTACCAGTACTACACGCAGGCCGACATGAGCCGCCTGCGCGCCGCGGGCTATAACGCGCCGATGACCTCGCTGGAGGACGGCGTCGCTGACTATGTGGCGGGCTACCTGAACACCGACGATCCCTATCGCTGAGACGGGTCCCCGGTGACCCCGGGGAACACTTGTCCCTGCCTGACGCGGGCGTAAGCTGAACGTCGATAAGTCGAGATCAACTCGACCGGCAGGGAGTGAGAAATGGTCGGCATCGCCGCCTGGGGCGCCTATGCGCCTCGTCTTCGTCTAAGCCGCAAGGCGGTGACCGAGGCCAACGCCTGGGTCGCGCCGAACCTGAAGGCCAAGGGCAAGGGCGAACGATCCATGGCCAATTGGGACGAGGACGCCTTGACCATGGCGGTCGAGGCGGCGCGCGACGCGCTAGGCCCTGGCGACGACCGCTCCCACATCGGCGCCCTCTATTTCGCCTCGACCACGGCGCCGTTCGCCGACCGACTGAACGCGGGGGTGGTGTCGGCCGCCCTGACGCTGGAGAAGTCGATCGCGGCGACCGACGTGACGGGCTCCCAGCGTTGCGGCCTTACGGCCCTGGCCCAGGCGCTATCCGCCGTCGCGGGCGGCGGCGCCAAGGCGGCCCTGGTCGCGACGGGTGAGCATCGCAAGGCGCGCGCGGCCTCCGCCCAGGAACTCGACTTCGGCGACGGCGCGGCGGCCTTCGTGGTCACAGACGGACCGGGGGCGGCCGAGCTGCTGGGGCGCGGCAGCGTCACAGACGATTTCGTGGATCACTTCCGCGGCGACGACGGCGGCTTCGACTATTACTGGGAGGAACGCTGGATCCGCGACGAGGGCATCGTCAAGCTGGTCCCGCCAGCGATCAAGAAGGCGCTTGAGGTTGCGGGTCTAAGCGCCTCTGAAATAGACCATTTCTGCTTCCCATCGACCTTCGCCGGCATGGCCGCGAGCGTCGCCAAGGCCGTGGGGATCAAGCCCGAGGCGGTGCGCGACAATCTCGCCGCCGTGATGGGCGAGGCGGGCTGCGCCCATGGTCCGATGATGCTGGCGCACGCGCTTGAAAATGCTCGTGAAAACGAGGTGATCCTCGTGGCGCAGTTTGGCCAGGGCGCCGAGGTCCTGGTGTTCCGCGCCACGGGCCAGGGACAGCGCCCGGCGCGCGGCGTCACCGGCTCGCTCGCCGATCGAAAAGAAGAGGCCAACTATCTGAAATTCCTGACCTTCAATGGCCTTGTCGAATGGGACAAGGGCATGCGGGCCGAGAAGGACAACAAGACCGCCCTGACGACCCTTTACCGCAACGAGGACATGATCCTGGGTCTGGTCGGCGGACGCTGTCGCGAGACCGGCGTCGTGCAGTTCCCACGCACGAGGATCTCGGTCGCGCCGAACAACCCGGCCATCGACACCCAGGAGCCGTACAAGTTCGCCGAGCGCCGCGCGAACATTCTCAGCTACTCGGCTGATTATCTGACCTTTTCCATGGCCCCGCCCAACCACTACGGAATGGTCGTCTTCGAGGGCGGCGGGCGGATCATGATGGACATCACGGACGTCGCGCCGGGCGATGTCGAGACTGGCCTGCCGGTGCGGATGGTCTTCCGCGTCAAGGAGGTCGACGAGAAGCGCGGCTTCGTCCGCTATTTCTGGAAGGCGACGCCCGACCGCGCCGCTATCGCCGCTCACTCAGCTCAAGCCGCCGAATAGGGAGACCGGAAATGCCACAGGGTATCCGCGACAAGGTCGCCATCCTCGGGATGGGCTGCAGCAAGTTCGGCGAGCGCTGGGACGCCGGCCCGGACGACCTGATGGTCGAGGCCTATCTGGAGGCGATGCAGGACGCCGGGATCGAGCCGACGCAACTGGACGCGGCCTGGTTCTCGACCCACATCGACGAGATCGGTTCGGGCAAGGGCGGCACGCCGCTGTCGATCGCCCTGCGCCTGCCCAACATCGCCGTCACCCGGGTCGAGAACTTCTGCGCCTCGGGCTCGGAAGCCTTCCGCGGCGCCGTCTACGCCGTGGCGGCGGGCGCGGCCGACATCGCCCTGGCGGTCGGCGTCGAGAAGCTGAAGGACACCGGCTATGGCGGCCTGCCGGTCGCCAATCCAGGCACGCTGAGCCCGCAGGTGATGCCGAACGGCTCGGCGCCCGGGAACTTCGCCCAGCTAGCCAGCGCCTACCGCGCCAAGCACGGCGTCTCCAAGGACGACCTGAAACGCGCCATCGCCCACGTCTCGGTCA
>CAKZJK010000004.1 GCA_936942565.1 uncultured Caulobacter sp.
GTGGTGGTGGAGGTGCAGCTGGGCGGCGGCGGCGGAGGCGGAGGCGGAGGAGGAGGAGGAGGCTGAAACAAGAGTAATAATTGCTGCTCGGGTAGCGCCGCCGGGAAGAGGTGGCTGAGCCTCGCGCCAGGAATGGCGGCGGCGGCGGCGGCCAGAAGGGCCCTCAGGCTCAAGGCCAAGGCCGCGGTCAGGGCCAGGGCAAACCCCAGGGCCAGAAGGCGGCCGGCGCCGGCAACAGCTTCCGCGGCCCCAAGCGCCCGGCCGCTCCGGCCGAGAAGCGTTGGTCGCCGATCGACTAGAGCCTGTCCGTTTCTGATGGAAACATCAGAAACGGATAAACAGGCTCGCCTCGAAAGTTGGAGCGTGGCGGGCGCTGAAAACGCGCACACTTTCGGCTGCCACGCTCCAGAGCCGCTATGGCCGGGCCTGCGACCTTTTGTTGCAGGCCCGCGCCAAAGCAACCGCTATAGGGTTTGCCCTCGCTTTAAGGCCGGTTGACGAGCCGGATTGGGGGGCCAACGAAATGGGCGGGAGCGAGCCCAGCGTCGCGCCTGGATTGACCATGCTCGCTCGCGGCGAGATGGCCGATCGCGTGCGCGCGTTCGACTGGGCCTCCACCCCGCTGGGCGCGATCGAGACCTGGTCGCCAAGCCTTCGCTTCGCCGTCGACATGGTGCTGGCCACCCAGCTGCCCATGGCCCTGCGCTGGGGGCCCGAGCTGGTCCTGCTCTACAACGACGCCTACGCGCCAGCCCTGGGCGAGCGCCATCCCGAATATCTGGGCGTCCTGTTCAAGAACACCTCGGCCGACTTCCAGGCCTCGACCCGCGCGCTCTACGCCGACCTCCTCAGCGGCGCCAGCCGGGGGTTCGTGTTCGAGAAGCTGCCCTACAAGCTGATGCGGACCGATCGCCAGGAGACCGCCTGGTTCACCGTCAGCTACAGCCCCGTTCCCGACGCCACCGCCCCCCATGGCGTCGGCGGCGTGCTGATCAGCGCCGTCGAGATCACCGAGACCGTCAAGGCCACGCAGGAGCTGCGCGGCGCCGAGGAACGCTATGAGCTCGCCCGCGAAGCCGCCGGCGTGGTGGGCGCCTGGGAATGGGACGTCCGGGCCAACAAGGTCTATGCCGACGCCCGCTACGCCGAGCTGCACGGGGTCGTGCCCGAACTCGCCGCCGCCGGCTTGCCCGTCGAGGCCTACACGCCCGCGGTCCATCCCGACGATGTTGAGCGCATGGCGGTCGCCGCGCAGACCTCGCTGCGGACTGGGGGCGACTTTTCCGAGGAATACCGGCTGGTCCAAGCCGACGGCTCGATCCGTTGGATCTATACGCGCGGCCACTCTTATCTCGGCGTCGACGGCAAGCCGGCCCGCAACACCGGCGTCATCGTCGACATCACCGAGCGCAAGGCGGTGGAGGCCGAACTGCAGGCCGCCCGTATCGACGTCGACCTGGCCGCCCAGGCCGCCGGCATGGGCCGCTGGGACCACAATCCGTCGAAGGGCCTGCGCTACTGGGACCCGCGCGCGCGGGCGATCTTCGGCATCCCGCTGGACGCCCCGCCCTCGACCTCGATCTTCGAGAGGGCGGTGCATCCCGACGACCTGCCGGCCGTGCGCGCGGCCGTGGCGGCGGCCGTCGACCCCGACGGCTCGGGCTTGATGAACAAGGAGTACCGGATCGTCCGGCGGAACGGCGCGGTGCGCTGGGTCGAGGTTTTCGGCCGCGCCTTCTTCGAGGGGCGCGAGTGCGTTCGGTTCGTCGGCGTGGTGTCGGACGTCACCGAGCGGCGCGAGGCCATCGACCGGCTGCTGCGTCAGGAAGAGACCCTTCGCCTGGCCGTCGACGCCGCCGACGTCGGCACCTGGGACTACAATATCGAGACCGGCGATCTGGTCTGGTCGGACCGGCTCTACGGCATGTTCGGCGTGCTAAATCAGGACGCCCCCCTCGATATCGCCGCCTCGCTGGACCACGTGCACCCTGGCGACGAACCCAGGGTGCGCGAGGCCGCCGCGCGGGCGATGGACCCCGCGGTCCGCGCCGACTACGCCGCCGAGTTCCGCGTCATCGGGCGAGACGACCGTGTCGAGCGTTGGCTGAGCGCCAAGGGCAAGGTGTCCTTCGGCGACGGCGGCAAGCCTCTCCGATTCGTCGGCGCGGCCGTCGACATCACCGACCGCAAGCGCGCCGAACTGCACCTGCGGCTGCTGGTCAACGAGATGAACCACCGCGTGAAGAACAGCCTGGCCACCATCCAGGCCATCGCCGCCCAGAGCTTCACCGACGCCCACTCCCTGCCCAAGGCCAAGGAGGCCTTCGCCGACCGCCTGGTCGCCCTGGCCGAGGCCCACGACCTGCTCACGCGCGAAAACTGGGACGGCGCGGACCTGCACGAGGTGGCCGAGCGCCTGGCGTCCTTGCACGGCGGCGCCGAGCGCTTCGAGCTAAGCGGTCCGGCCGTGCGTCTGTCGCCAAAGACAGCGCTCTCGCTGTCGATGGCGCTGCACGAGCTGGCGACCAACGCGATCAAGTACGGCGCGCTGCGGACGCCCCAAGGGCATGTCCGCATCGCCTGGAAGACCGCGACGGGCAAGGGCGCGGCGCGCCTGAACCTGACCTGGACCGAGCGCGACGGCCCCCCAGTCACCCCGCCGGCCCAGCGCGGCTTCGGCTCTCGCCTGATCGAGCGCGGCCTGGCGGCGGAGCTGGCGGGCTCGGCCACCATCGACTTCCGCCCCGAGGGCGTCGTGTGCCAGATCGAGGCGCTGCTGGAAGCCTGAGCCTAGGCCACGGCCGCCGCGCGCAGGGCCGCCGCGATCTGCTCTTCCGTCCGCCGCAGAGCCATCATCAGCGCGCCCGCCACGATCAGGGGAAGCATTGCCCAGGCCAGCCAGCCGGCGACGGCCAGGGCGGTCGCCGCGCCCAGGAGCATGGTCACGACCACCTCGCCCAAGGCGGCCAGGAACGAGCTTCCCCGGCGACGGCGGAAGTCGGCGCGCTTGCCCGGCTTCTGCCGCCAGATTCCGATCATGCCGGCCGCCCAGGCGGTGAGGCCCGAGCCCACGGCGGTCCACAAGCCCGCCAACGGCTGGAACCAGGCCAGCACGGCGACCGGAACCACCAGCAGCAGGGCCACGGGAATGAGGGCGGCCGTCAGCTTGGCGCGGTTCAGCGTCGACACCGGCGTCGGCGCCAGGGCCAGGAGGTCGGGCGTGTCCTCGGCCGAGACGGTGATCCAGATCAGGCTGCCGGCGACCTGGCCGGCCAGGAAGGCGACGCCCGCCGCGCCGCCGGCCAGCATCCAGGCGGGCTCATGGGCGGCGTTGCGGGCCAGCACCAGGGCCAGCGGCAGCATGTAGAGCACCCGCAGCAGCACCTGCGACAGCAGGGCCGCGTCGCGTCCCATCAGCCGTAGCTCCTTGCGCAGCGTCGCGCGGAATGCGCCGGCGGCGAAGGCGCGGCCGGGCCCCTTGGCGGCCTTGCGGGTCTCGGCCCCTTGGGTGGCGGCGGCCGCGTCGGCGAAGCGGCGGCCCAGGGTCCAGGCGGACAGCAGGAAGATTCCCGCGCCGACCGCCACCAGGACCAGCAGCGGCAGGGGCTGTCCCAACGCCGCCCGCAGCGGCAGGTCGGCCAGCGGCGGCGGTTGAAGACGGCCTTCCTTGGCGTCGAGGGCGATGCGGGCGAACAGGCTCTGGCTGGCCTTCTCGCCGATCAGGTTGCGGTACTGGCTGCCCAGGAAGAAGGCCGCGCCGATCAGGGCCGCCATCACCTGGGCGACGGTGCGCGTGCGGCGCGGGCCGATCAGGGCGAACAGCGCCATGGCCAGCAGGAGGCCGACCCCGGTGGCGGCCAGGGCGGCGGCGATCAGCACGACGAACACGCTCGCCCAGGCCGGATGACCCAGCGCGATCGACGGCGTCAGCAACAGCACGGCCGGGACCAGGAACCAGAGCAGGGCCGAGACCGCCAGGCCCAGCGCCCGGACGAACAGCACCTTGCGCGGCGACAGCGGCGAGGAAAACAGCAGGTCCAGGTCCCCGCGGACGTAGAGCGCGTCCGCGGCGCCGGCCAGGGTCGTCGACAGCATCAGGGTCAGGATCACCGCCAGGGCCAGGCCGGCGATGGCGATCGACAGGGGACCGATCGGAACCTCGTGGCCCCGCGCGCCCAGGCCGATCAGGACGCCCACCGTCAGGATGGACACCCCCGCGACCCCGAAGGCGATCGCCGTCCCGATCGCGCCGCGCTTGCGTCCCGACATGGCGCCGCGCCAGGCCAGCCGCAGTTCATGAGCGAGCAGCCAGGGAATGCTGGCCGGTTTGAGGACGGTCATCAGGCGGGCTCGGCCGTCAGCCGCAGGAAGACCTCTTCCAGTGTCCCGCCGCCAGACGCGCCGCCGACGGCCTCGCCGGCCTTGCCGCGCAGTTCCTCCAGCGTGCCCTCGGCCAGCAGGCGACCGCCGGCGATGATGCCGATCCGGTCGGCCATGCGCTCGGCGACCTCGAGAATGTGGGTGGTCAGGATCACCGTGCCGCCGGCGTCGACCCGGGCTTGCAGCATGTCCTTCACCAGGCGCGCCGCGGCGGCGTCGAGACCGGTCAGCGGCTCGTCCAGGATCAAGAGCTTCGGCTCGTGGATCAGGGCCCCGGCCAGGGCGACCTTCTGTTTCATGCCGCGCGAGAAACCCTCGCAGCGCCGCCGCGCCTCGTCGGTCAGGCCCAGGGTGGCCAGCAGCGTCTCCGCCCGCGCCTTGGCCGTCGTCGGGTCGATGTTCCAGAGGCCGGCGACGAACTCCAGATATTCCAGCGGCGTCAGCTTGTCGTAGATCATCGCCTCGTCGGGGGCCCAGGCCAGCAGGGCCTTGGCGGCGGCGGGGTCCTTGCGCGCGTCGACGCCGAAGATCGACACCTCGCCCTTGTCCGGCTGGGTCAGGCCCGCCACCATCCGCAGGGTGGTGGTCTTGCCCGCGCCATTGGGCCCCAAGAGCGCGTAGAGCTCTCCCGCGCGGACCGTCAGGTCGATATCCGACACCGCGGGCTTGGCGAACGTCTTGCTCAAGCCACGCACGATCAAAGCTTCGGTCACACGCCGTCCCCAGACACTGTTGCGAGGCGGAGTTGAGCGCGATTGCGGGGCGGCGACAAGGCCGGCGCGTTAAGGCTTGATGTGGTCTGACCATCAGGCTTATTGGTCAGATGATAACGGTAACAGCCGAGCGGGGAGAAAACGTGCGGGTCTTCAGGTTCAAGTTTGGGACGGCCTGCGGCCTGGTCCTCGCCTTCTCGGCCTCGGCGGCCTTCGCCTGCGATACGCCGGTCAGCGTCTGCGCCACGGGCAAGGGCTCGAGCCTGGCCCTGATCCAGAAGGGCCGGCCGGCCGCCGTCTATATCGACGCCAACGCCAACCCCGCCGTGCGCCACGCCGCCGAGAGCCTGCGAGGAGACCTCGCCCGCGTCGCCGGCGGCGAGGCCGTGAAGCTGGATGATCTCTCCAAGGCCAAGGGCCCGGTGGTGATCCTGGGCGTGCTGGGCCAGAGCCCGGTGATCGACGGCCTCGTCAAATCCGGAAAGCTGAAGATCGAGGACCTGCAAGGCCAGTGGGAGGGCTTCCGCCAGGTGGTGGTCGAGCGCCCCGCCCCCAACATCGCGCGCGCCCTGGTGATCGTCGGCTCGGACCGGCGCGGGGCGGTGTTCGGCGCCTATGACCTCTCCGAGCGCATCGGCGTCTCGCCGTGGGCCTGGTGGGCGGACGTCCCGGTCACCCGCAAGAGCGACCTCTTCCTGACCGCCGGCGCGCGCGCCGACCACCCGCGCGTCAAGTATCGCGGCTTCTTCATCAACGACGAGAACCCGGCCTTCAGCGGCTGGACCAAGGCCAAGTTCGGCGGGGTCAATTCCAAGGCCTACGCCCACGTCTTCGAGCTGATGCTGCGCCTGAAGGGCAACTATCTGTGGCCGGCCATGTGGGCGCCCAAGGCGTTCAACGACGACGATCCCCAGAGCAAGGTCATCGCCGACGAGATGGGCGTCGTCATGGGCAGCTCGCACCACGAGCCGATGACCCGCGCCCAGGACGAGTGGCACCGCAACAAGGACCAAGGCGTCACCGGAGGGCGCTGGGACTACGCGACCAACGCCGACAACCTGCGGACCTTCTGGCGGGGCGGGATCGAGCGGATGATGTCGAAGGGCGACGGCACGCCGTACGAGAGCGTCGTGACCGTCGGCATGCGCGGCGACGGCGACGAGCCGATGGCCGAGGGCGCGGCGACCCAGCTCTTGGAGAAGATCGTCGCCGACCAGCGCCAGATCATCGCCGACGTCACCGGCAAGCCGGCCGACCAGACCCCGCAGGTCTGGGCGCTCTACAAGGAAGTCCAGGACTACTACGACCACGGCATGCGGGTCCCGGACGACGTCACCCTGCTGTTCGCCGACGACAACTGGGGCCAGATCCGTCGCCTGCCGGTGGCCGGCAAGGACAAGCTGCCGCGCGCCGGCGGCTACGGCGTCTACTACCACTTCGACTATGTGGGTGGTCCGCGGAACTACAAGTGGATCAACACCAACCAGGTCTCCAAGGTCTGGCAGCAGATGGACCTGGCCTACCAGCGCGAGGCGCGGAACCTGTGGATCGTCAATGTCGGCGACATCAAGCCGATGGAGTACCCGCTCAGCTTCTTCCTGCGCATGGCCTGGAACCCCGAGGCCATGACGCCCAAGGCGCTGGCGGCCTTCCCGCGTGACTGGGCCGGCGAGACCTTTGGCCCCGCGCTGGGCGACGAGATCGGCGAGGCGCTTTCGGAATACGAGACCCTGGCCTCGCGGCGGAAGCCGGAGCTGATCGATCAGGACACCTTCCCGCTGGGTCCGGACAACGGCGCCGGACCGCTGGACGGCGGAGAGTTCGGCGACATCGTCGACCGCTGGCGCGCGCTGGACGCCAAGATCGCGGCGATCAAGACCAAGCTTCGGCCCGACCAGATGGACGCCTACTACCAGCTGGTCGAATACCCGGTGACGGCCTTCGCCAACCTCTACGAGATGTACTACGCCACGGCGTGGAACCGGCGGCTTTCGGCCCGCAACGACGCGCGCGCCAACGTCTTCGCCGACAAGGTCGAAGCCACCTTCAAACGCGACGCCGACCTGACCGCCCAGTACCACGCCCTGAACGGCGGCAAGTGGGACGGCATGATGAACCAGGTCCACATGAGCTATGTGATCTGGAACGACCCGACCCAGCAGACCATGCCCAGCGTCGCCCGCGTCTCGGCCGACACCCCGCCCGAGAAGCTGAAGGCCAAGATCGTCTTCGCCCGCTCGGCCGCGACCGATCCAAACCTGGTCACGCTGGAGGCCGCCAAGTTCGACCGCGCGGTCGGCGGCAAGGGCCTGTCGTGGACGGTCGTGCCGCGTCTCGGCCGCGGCGACGCGGTGCTGGCCCTGCCACAGGGCCGCCCCTCGACCACCGCCGCCGATGGCGTGCGGCTGGAGTATGGCGTGCGGGTCCCGCGCTCGGGTCCGGCGACCGTGCGCCTGGCCCTTGCCCCCACGCTGGACGCGACCGGCGGGGACGGGATCAAGATCGGGGTCTCGATCGACGATGGCCCGATGCAGGTGGTGAAGTCCGACCTGATCCCCACCCCCGGCGCGGCCAGCCGTCCGGAACAGACTCGGTGGATCGAGGCGGTCAAGAACCACCTCCACACGGTCGAGGCGCGCTTCCCGGACGTCTCCGCGGGCCGTCACGTGGTCAAGGTCTGGCGCCTCGACGACAACGCGGTGCTGGAGACGGTGTCGGTGGAGATGCGGTGAGGCGATTGCCCCCCGCATCAATATCCATCGTCATCCCGGCCGTAGCGTAGCGAAGAGCCGGGACCCAGGGGCCGCCGCCCCGCCGCTCGCCCCTGGGTCCCGGGTCGGCTTCGCCGCCCGGGATGACGAGGGAATTTTGCTCTAGAACTTCGTCTTGCAGCCCTGCTTCAGGTGCACGCCGCGCAGGAAGCCGCGGCGGGCGAGGCCAGCGTCGATGGCCGCGTTCATTTGACGGTCGGCGGGGGCCGCGCCGGTCACCTCGCGCACCAGGCCGCGGAACGGGATGATGCTGTTGATGATCGTCTTGCCGCCCGCCTCGGCCAGCTTGCCGGCGCGGTTTTCCTTGTAGGCGTTGCCCACGATGTAGTCGGGGCCCAGCACGCCGTTCAGGTTGGTGACCTCGGCCGACAGGGCCTTGCAGGTCTTCAGGCCCTTGAGGCTGTAGGGGTCGTCATAGGCCTTCTGCAGGATCGGCGGGATCTCGCGCTTGGACATGCCGACATCGCGGGCCGGCTGGGCGCCGATGTCGATGGCTTTCTTGCGGGTCTCGTCCCATCGGCCGGGCTCGTCCTGCGACGAGGCCTTGGACGCATCCGACTTGGGGGGCTCCTTGGCCGTCGCGGCCTTGGTTTGCGCCGCCATCACGGGCGTCGTCGCCAGAGCCGCGGCCAAGACCCCGAACAGAACCGATCGTTTCATGGACATCGCACGCCCTTTACCCAGCTGAACACCGTTCAGGAACGGCGCTCGAGGCGAGCGGTTCCGCTTGCGGCGTCGGTTTAAGGCCAAGCTTAGTTCGGCAGGGAGGCCGCTTCCAGATCGAAGGCGCCGTCGAGGGCGTCCTCGCCGGGGATTTCGCCCAACAGGGCCTGGGCGAACAGCGGTTCCAGGGCGTCCCAGACATAGGTCAGCTGTTCCAGCACGGCCGGAACGCCAGCCGGGTCGAAGCCGGGATAGATGTCCTCGACCAGCCACAGACCGCTCTCGCCGTCATAGGCGAAGCGGCAGCCGATCAGGCGGAAGTGGACGCGGGCGATGGTCTCGAACAGCGCGGTCAGGTCGCGAGCCTGATGCAGGTCCTCGGGATCCAGAACGAGGCAGCGCGCCTGCACCCAGCCGTGGTCCGGCAGCAGGTAGAACGCGCCGTCCTCCTCGTCCTCGCCCGAGACCTCCAGCCCTCGGTCGATCGTCTCGACCACATAGCCCGCCGCGCGGCAGACATCGGTCAGCGTGGCCAGCTGGGCGGCTTCCTGGTCGGGGGTGAGATCGGTCATCGAAGCGCTCCTATGGGAGAACGAAGGGGAATTTAGCACGAGCGGACGGTCGTCTCCCTGGGGCCTTTGGCCTCAGATGGCGCGACGGGATCAGCTCCGATAGTCCCCGTTGATCGCCACGTACTGCTTGGTCAGGTCGCAGGTCCACACCGTGGCCGAGCCCTTGCCGACGCCGACGTCGACGCTGACCTCGAATTCCTGGTTCTTGACGTAGGCGCTCATCTTGGCCTCGTCGTACTCGGCCGAGATCAGGCCGTCGCGGGCGGCGTAGAGATCGCCGAACTTGACGCTGATCTTCTCGCGGGCGACCGGCTCGTCGGCGCGGCCGACGGCCATGACGATGCGGCCCCAGTTGGCGTCCTCGCCGGCGAAGGCGGTCTTGACCAGCGGGCTCTCGGCGATCGTGCGGGCGATCTTGCGGGCCGAGGCGGGGCTCTCGGCGCCGTTGACGGTGATCTTGACGAACTTGGTCGCCCCCTCCCCGTCGCGGACCAGCTGCAGGGCCAGATCCAGCAGCACGTGCTCGAGCTTGTCGCGGAAGTCGGCCAGGCGCTTGTCGCCCGGGCGGCTGATCTTGGGCGCGCCGGACTGGCCGGTGGCGAACAGCAAGAGGGTGTCGTTGGTCGAGCGGTCGCCGTCCACCGTCACGCAGTTGAAGGTCGTGCGGGTATAGAGCGAGACCAGGGTCTGCAGGGCGGCCGGCGCGATGGCCGCGTCGGTGGCGACGAAGGCCAGCATGGTGGCCATGTCGGGCGCGATCATGCCCGAGCCCTTGGCGATGCCGGCGATCTTGACCTCGACGCCGTCGATCATCGCCGTGGCGTAGGATCCCTTTGGAAAAGTGTCGGTGGTCATGATCGCCCGGCCGGCCTGGGCCCAGGCGTCGGCGGTCAGGCGCGTTTCCACTTCCGGCAGGCGAGCGGTGATCTTGCTGTCGTCCAGGATGACGCCGATGACGCCGGTCGAGGCCATCATCACGTCGCGCTGGCGGCAGTCGAAGCGCTTGCCCACGGCCGTGGCCACGCGGCGCACCGCGTCGGCGCCGGGCTTGCCGGTGAAGCTGTTGGCGCAGCCGGCGTTGACCACCAGGGCCCGCACGTCCGCCCCGCCCGAGGCGGCCAGCTGTCGCTTGCACCAGTCCACGGGCGCCGAGCCGACGCCGTGGCGGGTGAAGACGCCCGCGGCCGAGGTGCCCTCGGCGAAGCGCATCAGGAGCAGGTCCTCGCGCTCGTGCTTGTAGAAGCCCGCCCGGCCGGTGGCGATCTCGACGCCGGCGATCGGCGGGATCTTGGGAAACGGCACGGCCAGGGGCGAGATGGCCAGACCCGGCTTGCCCGCGCCGCCCGAAGCCGGCTTGGAGGCCGCCGCCGGTGTCGCGGACGCCGCGGAGGTCGTTTCGCCGGCGTTCTTCTGGGCGCGGCGCAGGCCCGCGCGCTTGAGGGCCGAGGTCAGCGGATCGACCAGGGCGCGCTCGATAGCGGCGCCCGCGCGCTCGACGGGACCGGACGCGGTCTCTTGCGCCTTCACGGCGATCTTCTTGCCGGAGGCTTTGGGGGTCTTGGTCATCGGAACCGCGTCTTACTTCTTGGCGGGTTGAGCGGGAGGGGGCGCCGAGGCCGGCGGGCCGCCCGGCATGTCGGCGGGGGCCGAGGCCGGCTCCTGGGGCCCGTTCAGCGGGGCGTCCTGGGGCTTGCCGATCAGCATCTCGACCTTGGCCGAGCCACGAAGCTTCTCGAGAATGTCGCGAACCTGGTCATAGGTCAGGAAACGCACGATCTGCGGTCTGGCCGCCTCGAGGGTGATCGGCTCTTCGACGCGCTTGTCCTCGACCCGGACCAGCACCCAGCCGCCCTCGGCCGCGAACGGGCCGACCAGCGCGCCCTTCTGGGCGTCCTTCAGGGCCACGCCATAGGGCTCGGGCATCACGTCGAGGGTGAAGTAGCCGAGGTCGCCGCCGTTGAAGCGGGTCGCCTGGTCGGTCGAGCGCTCCATGGCCAGGGCGTCGAACGAGGCGCCGGTGGCCAGCAGCTTCTTGACGCTCTCGGCCTCGGCCTGGGTGCCGACGATGATCTGGCGGGCCCGGATCTCCTCCGAGCGCTTCGAAAGCTTCTGCTGCTCGGCGTAGAGCTTGCGGATGGCGTCCTCGGTGACGGCCTTCTCGACCACGCCCTCGACCAGCATGTCGCCCAGGATGCGCTCGCGCGCCGCCGCGAGGCGGCGCTGCGCCATCGGGTCCTTGTCGATCTTGCGCTTCATGGCCTCGGCGGCCAGCAGCTTCTGGTCGATGACTTCGTCGAGGCGCTGGCGGAACACCTCGCTGGAAACGTCCAGCGGCTCGCCTTCGCTGATCAGGCCCTGGGCGACGGCCTCGCGCTTGACGTCGCTGGCCCAGATCACCTGGCCGTTGACCCGCGCCACGGCCGTGTCGCCAGGCTCGGGCGGCTTGTCGGCGACCTTGTTCTGGCCACAGGCGGCGACCAGAAGGGCCAGCGCGACCGCCAGGCCGACGCGCCCGAGGGAGAAGAAACCGCCTTGCCCACCCGTTGCCCGGCCCTGCGTATTCGCCATGCGCGCTGCCCGTGTTACGTAAAATCCAAGGGGAACAGGAAAAACCCCGTCGCGTTGACAGGCCCTTGACCGGTGCTTAAGTCTCGCGCGCGTGCAAGTCGAGCGGTTTTTCCGTCGGTCAACACGCCCCGAAAAACACCGTAGTCGAGGCCGCCAAAGCCTTTGCGCCGGCTTCAATAATAATCGCTCCGGATTTCCCCTGCATGCTTGGTTTCGCCAAAAAGCTCTTCGGCTCTTCAAACGAACGCAAGGTCAAGGCCTTGGCGGCGCGGGTGGCGAAGATCAACGCCTACGAAGCCGAATACAGCGCGCTGTCCGACGAGGCCCTGAAGGGCAAGACCGCCGAGTTCAAGGCGCGCCTGGAAAAGGGCGAGTCGCTCGACGATCTCCTGAACGAAGCCTTCGCCGTCGTGCGCGAAGCCTCCAAGCGCGTGCTGGGCATGCGCCACTTCGACGTCCAGATGGTCGGCGGCATGGTGCTGCACTTCTCGGGCATCTCGGAAATGCGCACGGGTGAAGGCAAGACGCTGGTCGCCACCCTGCCGACCTACCTCAACGCCCTGGAAGGCAAGGGCGTCCACGTCATCACCGTCAACGACTACCTGGCCCGCCGCGACGCCGACTGGATGGGTCAGGTCTACAACTTCCTGGGCCTGTCCTACGGCGTGATCGTCAACGGCCTGTCCCAGGGCGAGCGCCAGCGCGCCTATCGCAGCGACATCACCTACGGCACGAACAACGAGTTCGGCTTCGACTACCTGCGCGACAACCTCGTCTACGACGTCTCGGAGATGGTCCAGCGCGGCCACAACTTCGCGATCGTCGACGAAGTGGACTCGATCCTGATCGACGAAGCCCGCACGCCGCTGATCATCTCGGGCCCGACCGAGGACCGCAGCAGCTTCTATAAGACCATCGACGTGCTGGTTAAGGAGCTGATCCTCGACAAGACCACCTACGATCACGACGAGAAGCAGAAGCAGGTCATCCTGACCGAGGACGGCCAGGAGAAGATCGAAGAGATCCTGATGTCGGGCGGCCACCTGGCCGAGGACTCGGCCGGTCTCTACGACGCGGCCAACGTCTCGGTGGTGCACCACGTCAACCAGGCCCTGCGCGCCAACATCCTGTACACGCGCGACAAGGACTACATCGTCAAGGGCGGCGAGATCGTCCTGATCGACGAGTTCACCGGCCGCATGATGACCGGTCGCCGCCTGTCGGAAGGCCTGCACCAGGCCATCGAGGCCAAGGAAGGCGCCGATATCCAGCCCGAGAACCAGACCCTGGCCTCGGTGACGATCCAGAACTACTTCCGCCTCTACAAGAAGCTGTCGGGCATGACCGGCACGGCCTCGACCGAGGCGCAGGAATTCGACGACATCTACAAGATGGGCGTGTCGGAAATCCCGACCAACCGTCCGATCCAGCGCATCGACGACGACGACGAGGTCTATCGCACCGAGCGCGAGAAGAACGAGGCCATCCTCAAGCAGATCGCCGACTGCCACCGATCCTGGTCGGCACCGTCTCGATCGAGAAGTCGGAAGAGCTGTCGAAGCTGCTGTCGACCTTCTCCTTCGAGAAGGACGGCAAGAAGGTGAAGGGCATTCCGCACCAGGTGCTGAATGCCCGCTTCCACGAGCAGGAAGCCGTGATCGTCGCCGACGCGGGCGTGCCCGGCGCGGTGACCATCGCCACCAACATGGCCGGCCGCGGCACCGACATCCAGCTGGGCGGCAGCATCGACATGCGCCTGTTCAACTGGCGCCAGCAGCAGAAGGGCATGGGCCTCGAGATCACCCACGAGGACGAGATCGAGGAGCGCGCCCGTCTCGAGGCCGAGATCGCGGACCGCAAGGCCCAGGCCCTCGCGGCCGGCGGCCTGTTCGTGCTGGGCACCGAGCGCCACGAAAGCCGCCGGATCGACAACCAGCTGCGCGGCCGGACCGGCCGTCAGGGCGACCCGGGCCGCAGCAAGTTCTTCCTGTCGTGCGAGGACGATCTGCTGCGCATCTTCGCCGGCGACCGCTTGGACGCGATCATGCGCACCTTCGGCGTCCAGGAAGGCGAGGCGATCACCCACAAGTGGCTGAACAACGCCATCGCCACGGCGCAAAAGCGCGTCGAGCAGCGCAACTACGAAATCCGCAAGAACCTCCTGAAGTACGACGACGTCGTCAACGACCAGCGCAAGGCCGTGTTCGAGCAGCGCCAGGAGTTCATGGAGTCCAGCGACCTCTCCGACATCATCGTCGAGATGCGTCACGACACGATCGACGACCTGGTCGCCCGCCACCTGCCGCCCAAGGCCTATGCCGAGCAGTGGGACGTCGAGGGCCTGACC
The DNA here is from genome assembly GCA_936942565.1 of uncultured Caulobacter sp. Lineage (GTDB taxonomy): Bacteria > Pseudomonadota > Alphaproteobacteria > Caulobacterales > Caulobacteraceae > Caulobacter. The sequence continues at coordinate 14,015 of CAKZJK010000004.1, forward strand.
GAGCGCGTGAAGTCCATCCTGGGCCTGGACCTGCCGATCGCCGCGTGGGCCGCCGAGGAAGGCATCGCCGACGAGGAGATCAAGGAGCGCATCACCAAGGCGGCCGACGACTACGCCGCCCAGCGCGAGGTGATCATCACGCCCGAGCAGATGCGCCAGGTCGAGAAGAACTTCCTGCTGCAGATGATCGATCTGCAGTGGCGCGAGCACCTGATGCACCTGGACCACCTGCGCAACGTCATCGGCCTGCGCGGCTACGGCCAGCGCGATCCGCTGAACGAGTACAAGACCGAGGCCTTCTCACTGTTCGAGAAGCTCTTGGGCGATCTGCGCACCAACACCACCCGCTGGCTGATGACGGTCGAGATCGCCTATGCCGAGCCGGAAATGCCGCACCAGTCGCTGGAAGGCCTGCAGGAGGTCCACCTGGACCCGCTGACCGGCGAGAACGCGGCCGTGGCCGGCGCGATTCCCGACGGCCTGTCGCCCCAGCAGCGCGAGGCCCTGCCGGTCTCGGCCCTGCCGCAGGACTGGGAACGCACCAGCCGCAACGCCCCCTGCCCCTGCGGCTCGGGCAAGAAATTCAAGCAGTGCCACGGCTCGCTGGTCTGAGGCTTGAGCTGATACGAAGACGAAGACGCCCGCCCCGGGAAACTAGGGCGGGCGTTTTTGCTTCCCCTCTCGGGAGAGGGTGGCCGCCGCAGGCGGTCGGGTGAGGGGTCGCGCTCGGTTATCCGGACACATCTTTCAACCCCTCATCCGGCGCTTCGCGCCACCTCCCACAAGGGGAGAAAGAGACCATGGCCCCAGCCCCTCATTCTCAAATAATGACTTGACCCACCAAATTCTGGGAAACTATCGGTTGTGGAATAAACGACGCTCATAGCCACGGTAGCGATGGCGGATGGCGCTTGGGGCAGGATGGCATGAGCGGCAAACGCTGGATCTCGACGCTTGGCGCATTGAGCCTGGCCATCGCTGGCCTTGGCGCCCAAGCAGCCCTTGCCGCGCCGATCCAAACCTCGCAGCCCTCTAAGCCACGGTCGGCCCAGCTTCCGCCGCTCAGCGACTATGTCGGAACCTACGCCTACCAAGGCGGCACGATCGAGATCGTCGCCGCGGATGATCTCTTCGCGGTCCTGGATGGCGCGAAGTACCGGCTGCGCCGCAAGTCGGGGGATGTTTTCATCAACGGCGCCGGCGCCGACGCCACCTTCCATCGCGGCCCTGATGGGGCGGTGAGCGCCGTACAGGACGAGACGGGGCTTAACCCGCGCCTGTCGCCCCGCGTCTCGGCCAGGACCAAGGCGGGTTTCCGGCCCCGCCCTCTGGGCGCTCCGCCCTATCGCTATCGGACGCCCCCCAACTTGCGAGACGGCATCCCCGTGGGCGATGTCGGCAAGTCGGACCTCGGCGCCGAGGCGGCCAATCGCATCGTCGCCGGCGTCCTCGACCAGACCTGGAGCGATGTCGACAGCGTCCTGATCTTCCAGGGCGGCAAACTGGTGCTTGAAGAATATTTCTACGGCTACGACCGCGATACGCCGCACCAGCTGCGCTCGGCGACAAAGTCCGTGGTCGGCGCGGTTGTGGGCGCTGCCGTCGCCAACGGAGCCCTCGCTCTGGATGAGCCGGTCCTGCCCCGGCTCGGCTATGCGAACGTCGCCAATTCCGATCCGCGCAAGTCCGCCATGACCCTGCGCCATCTGCTCACCCTGCAATCGGGCCTCGACTGCGACGATCATGCCCCGGGCTCCCCTGGGGGCGAGAACCAGCTCTACAACACCCCCGACTGGATCCGCGTGATGGTCGACCTGAAGATGGTCCAGGCGCCGGGCGCGGCGGGCCACTATTGCACCGGGGACACCTTTCTCGCCGGCCGCATGGTGGAAAAGGCGACGGGCCGCGCTCTGCCCGACTATGCCCAGCGGCGCCTCTTCGGCCCGCTAGGCATTCGCAGGACCGACTGGACCTGGAACCACGAGCTGACCAACGCCAACAAGCAATTCGGCATGATGTCCATGCGTCCGCGCGACATGCTGAAGCTCGGCATGCTCTACGCGAACGGGGGGCGATGGGGCGACAAGCAGGTCCTGCCCGCCGCCTGGGTGAAGGAGTCGCTCTCGCCACTGAGCCGTGTCGAAAATACCGACTACGGGTACCTCTGGTGGCGCATGTCGCTACGCGTGACGACGCCAGACGGTCCCCGTCGCGTCTACCTGAGCGCCGCGCAAGGCAATGGCGGCCAGAAGATCTACCTCGTGCCCGAGCTTGACCTGATCGCCGTCTTCACGGGCTCGCGCTACAACACTGGCGACGCGCCGCAGAACAAGATCATGGCCACGGTGGTCTTGCCCGCCCTGATCAACGCCCGAGGGATTAAAGGGGACGTCGGCGCCCCAGCACGATAGCCCCGAGCTAAGGCCTCAGCACCACGCCAACATCCGCCGCGGTCCCGCCGTCGACCTGTTCCAGATAGGCCGCGCGGATCGCTTCCGCTCCCCGCCCCTCCTTCACCTTCAGCCAGCGCGCCGCGTCGGCGACGAACGGCGTCCAGGCCGCGCCGTAGCGGCGGTCGAACTCGCCGCTGGCCCAGTCCTGGCGGCGCTTGGCGATGCGGTCGGGGGCGAAGAAGAAGGCGGGTGTCGGGCCCGGCAGCTCGGCCTGGACGCGGGGGACCTCCCAGTGCGTGCCGCCGACCAGGATCGAGGCCTTCAGGTCGTCGCCAAACCGGCGATGCACGGCGCCCAGCACCTGGCTGTCGCCGGCGAAGTCGACGAACACGGCTGGCGTGGCGATCGGCGCGCCGGCGATGTCGTCGTACAGCACGACCTGATCATAGAACCCCAGCCCCTCGACGAAGGCCTTGTTGCGCGGCGAGGTCAGGCCCACGACCTTCACGTCGCCGCGCCGCTTCAGCAGCGCCGCCAGGGCGATGGCGGTCTTGGACGAGGCGCTGGACAGGATGACGCTCTTGGCGCCGTGGAAGCCGGCCTCGTCCAGTTGGTCCTCGATCAGGAACGAGGTCATGAACAAGGGCTGCAGCAGGGCGCGATAGGCCTCCAGCGGCTCCTCGGCCCCGACGGCGGCGTACTGGTTGTAGATCACGGCCATCGGCTGGCGATGCGGCGCGGCGTCCAGGAAGCCGGACTTGCCCGCCTTGGCCCGCACCGTCAGATGCGTCGACATCGGCCAGTAGCCGTAGAAGCGCTGGCCCACGGCGATCTCGGGATGGGCGCTTTCCTCGACCCGCGCGTGGCCCCAGACCGGCACGCGGCCAAAGCCGTCCGGCGCCGGGAAGAAGGCCCAATACCGCATCATGTCGCCGAACACCGCGTAGGTGATGTTGTTGGCGGTCAGGGCGAAGCTCTCGATCGCCAGCCGTACCTCGCCGTCGGCCAGCGGGCCGGGCGCGGTCTCGCGGATTTCCGCGCGGCGCAGGTCGTCCTTAGCGACCAGCAGGTCCCAGCCCATGGCGTTCTCTCCCTTTGTTGAGGGGAAGCTAGGGGGTGGGGACGAGGGCGTCAAACGGGCGTTTGTCTCTCCCTCTCCCTGTCATCCCGGACGGAGCGAAGCGCAGATCCGGGACCGCCACGAACTCAGCGCTCTCGGCGGTCCCGGCTCGCGCTTGGCCGGGATGACAGGGCAGCCCCGCATTGTCACCGGAACAATGTTTCCATTGCCCCGACGCAGCCGGCGTAGCAATCCAAGCCATCCCCGCCGACGGAGCGCCCATGTCCCACGCGTCCCTGCCCTTGCGCCACTTCCTGCTGGCCCTGGCCGTGGTGGCGGTGTGGGGCACCAACTTCGTGGTCATCCGCGTGGGGCTGGACCACCTGCCGCCGCTGCTCTTCGCGACCCTGCGGTTCACGCTGGTGCTGTTGCCGATGGCCTTCATCGTCAAGCGCCCGCCAGTCTCTTGGAAGAACCTCGCCGCCTATGGCGTGCTGATCGGGGCTGGGCAATTCGGCCTGCTGTTCGTGGCCATGAAGGGCCACATCTCGCCGGGCCTTGCCTCGCTGGTCGTGCAGACCCAGGTGTTCTTCACGATCGCCATGGCGATGCGGATCAACCGCGAGCCGATCAAGGCCTTCCAGATCGCCGCCCTTCTGCTGGCCGCCTCGGGCATCGTGCTGATCGCCGCGCACGGCGGCGGCTCGGCCACGCCGCTGGGCGTCGTCCTGGTGCTGCTGGCGGCGGCCAGCTGGTCGGGCGGCAACATGGTCGCGCGTCAGGCCGGAACCGTGAACATGCTGGCCTATGTGGTGTGGGCGAGCCTGTTTTCGATCCCGCCGCTGTTTCTGATGTCGCTGTGGCTGGAAGGTTGGCCGGCCATCGTCAAGGGCGTGACCCAGGCCGACGCCCTGACCTGGGCCGCCGTGGCCTGGCAGGCGATCGGCAACACCATGTTCGGCTACGCCGCCTGGGGCTGGCTTCTGGCCCGCCACCCGGCCGCCACCATCACGCCCATGGCCCTTCTGGTCCCCGTCTTCGGCATGGGTGCCTCGGCTCTCTTGCTGCACGAGGCCCTGCCCGCCTGGAAGCTGATCGCCGCGGCCCTGGTGCTAACCGGCCTGGCGGTCAACATGCTGTGGCCGAAGGTGCGGGCATGGCGAGCGGCGGCGGCTTAGAGCGCTCAATTTCCGTGTCATCCCGGACGTACCCCGGCGAAAGCCGGGGGAAGATCCGGGACCGCCAAACGCTAGGCGCTTGCGGCGGTCCCGGCTCGGCGCGCTACGCGCTTGGCCGGGATGACAGGAGTGTGTTGACCTCCCCCGCGTAACCCGGCGGACCCTCCCGTAAAACAGGGAGGCCGCCATGGCGACGCCGTTCGAGGTGAACTGGACCCGCGACCAGATCGACAAGGTCCTCGCCCAAGTCCGCGCCTATGAGTTCCCGCCGGCGCCGGAAGGCGGCGGCTGGGGCTATGGCTGCGACGCGGACTTCTTGCGGGACCTGTGCGGCTACTGGACGGGCGGCCTCGACGTCGGCGCGGTCCAGGCGAACCTCAACCGCTTCCCGCAGTTCACCGCCACCATCGAGGACCTCGACATCCACTTCGTCCACGTGGTCGGCGAGGCGAAGGGCAAGCGGCCCCTGTTGATCACCCACGGCTGGCCGGGGAGCCATTTCGAGTTCTGGGACGCCATCGAGCCGCTGGCCTTCCCGTCGCGCCATGGCGGGGATCCGGCCGACGCCTTCGATCTGGTCATCCCGTCGCTGCCGGGCTTCGGCTTCTCGGGCAAGCCCAAGCGGCCGCTCGGACAGCGGGCGACCGCGCGGCTCTTCAACACCCTGATGACCCGCGAGCTGGGCTACGAGACCTATCTCGCCCAAGGCGGTGACTGGGGCGGGCTGGTCACCTCGTGGCTGGGCCTCGACCACGGCGCCCACGCCAAGGCCATCCACCTGAACATGATCGGCCTGCGCCCCGCCGGTCCGCCCCAGACGCCGGAGGAGATCGCCTGGATCACCGGCTTCGGCGCCCAGATGGATCTGTGGGGCGCCTATTTCCGCCTGCAGGCCAGCAAGCCGCAGTCCGTCGCCTGGCTGGGCGCCAACAATCCCGTCGGCCAGGCCGCCTGGATCCTCGAGCGCTTCCACGACTGGGCGGATCTCTCGACCAAGCCGTTCGAGCGGGTCTTCACCCGCGACCAGCTGCTGACCAACGTCATGATCTACGTGATGACCGGAAGCTTCACGACCGGCGCCTGGTACTACCGCGCCCTGCTGGAGGAAGGCGGGCCGGTGCTGGCCGAGGGCCAGCGCTGCGAGACCCCGACCGCCTTCGCCAACTTCCCCGGCGAAAGCATCTACAAGCCCCCGCCCCGCTCGTGGGCCGACCGCGCCTACAACATCACCCGCTGGAGCGA
>CAKZJK010000005.1 GCA_936942565.1 uncultured Caulobacter sp.
CCGGCGGTTTCCTGTCGCGTCGCAACTTCCTGGTCGCCTCGACCGGCGCGGGCCTTGCCTTCGGCTTCTCGGCCCTGGTCGAGGCGGCGATGGACCCGGCCACGCCCGGCGGCGCGCCGATGGCCAAGACCGGACCCCAATTCGAGCCCACCCTGTGGTTCGCCATCGACGGCGAGGGGGTCGTCACCGTCAACATCATCCGCGCCGAGATGGGCCAGCACGTCGGCACCGCCCTGGCGCGCATCCTGGCCGACGAACTGGACGTCGCCTGGGACAAGGTGCGGATCGTCCATGTCGACACTGATCCCAAGTGGGGCCTGCTGGTCGGTGTGGCAGACCTTTCCGATCTTCAGCCAGGCCGGGGCGGCCGGGCGCATCGCCCTGGTCGAGGCCGGGGCCAAGCTGCTGGGCGTCTCGCCGGCCGGTGGGACCGCGCGCGGCGGCGTGGTGCATGTCGGCGGCCGATCGATCTCGTACGGCGATATCGTCAAGCGCGGCGGCGTCGCGCGCCAGTTCACGCCGGACGAACTGGCCAAGCTGCCGATCAAGCCGGCGACCGAGCGCAAGCTGATCGGCAAGCCGGGCAAGGCCCTGGACATCGCCGCAAAGACCAACGGAACCGCAGTCTACGGTATCGACGCCAAGGTTCCGGGGATGGTGTTCGCCCGTCCAAAGCTGCCGCCCACCCGCCATGGGGCCAAGGTGCTGTCGGTCGACGACGGCGCGGCCAAGAAGATCAAGGGCTACCTGCGCTGCCTGACGATCGAGGATCCGTCCGACACCGTGCCGGGCTGGGTCCTGGTGATCGCCGAGAGCTATCCCGCCGCCTTGCGCGCCTCCGAGCTGGTCAAGGTCAGCTGGACGGCCGGGCCGGGGGCGACCGTGTCGGAAAAGGACCTGCAAGACCACGCCGCCAGCCTGATCGCCAAGCCCGATGTCGGCGCGCTGCTGGACACCAAGACCGCCGACACCGCGCCGGCCTTCAAGGCCGCCAAGTCGGTGCTGGAACAGACCTACACCGCCGCCACCGTGCTGCACTTCCAGCTCGAGCCGCTGAACGCCCTGGCCTTTGAAAGGGACGGAGTGATGGAGATCCACACCGGCAACCAGTGGCAGAGCCTGATCTTGCCGACCTTGGCGAAGGCGCTGGGGCGCCCCGAGACCAAGATCGTCATGCGCACCTACATGCTGGGCGGCGGCTTCGGGCGACGGCTGAACGGCGACTACGCCGTGCCCGCGGCCCTGGCGGCCAAGGCGCTGGGCAGGCCGGTCAAGCTGGTCCTGACGCGGGAGGACGACGTGCGCTTCGACTCCGTGCGCTCACCCTCGGTCCAGACCGTGCGCATGGCCTTCGATGGCGCCGGCAACATCCTGGCCCAGGAACACCACGCCGCCGCGGGCTGGCCAACCCTGGCCAACGCGCCGGCCCTCATGCCCAAGGGCAAGAACGGCGTGGCCTACGACCCCTTCGCCGTCTCAGGCGCCGACCATTGGTACGAGGTCGGCGCCCACAAGGTGCGGGCCATCAACAACGACTTGGCCAATGAGACCTTCCGGCCCGGCTGGCTCCGTTCGGTCGGACCCGGCTGGACCAACTGGGCGGGCGAGAGCTTCATCGACGAGGCGGCTCACCACCTCAAGACCGACCCGGTGGCTTTGCGGCTGAAGCTGCTGACCGGCGCCGGCGCCAACGCCGGCGGCGACGCCAGCACCAAGGGCGGCGCCAAGCGCCAGGCCGAAGTGGTGCGCCGGGCGGCCGAGGCCGCTGGCTGGGGCCAGCCCTTGCCCAAGGATACGGCGCTTGGCCTGGCCACCAGCTTTGGCCAGGAACGCGACATGCCCACCTGGGTCGCCTGCGTGGCCAAGGTCCATGTGAACCGCGCCAACGGCGTGGTCACGGTCCAAAAGCTCACCCTGGTGACCGACGCCGGGACCATCGTCGATCCCGATGGCGCGCGCGCGCAAACGGAAGGCGCGGCGCTGTGGGGGCTCAGCATGGCGCTGCACGAGGGCACGGCGTTCGTGAACGGCGAGGTCAAGGACCTGAACCTCGACACCTATACGCCGCTGCGGATATCCGACACGCCGGAGCTGGACATCCGGTTCGTCGACAGTGTCGAGGTTCCGGTCGGTCTGGGCGAGCCGGCGACGACGGTGGTGGCTCCCGCCATCGCCAACGCCATTTTCCGGGCCGTCGGCGTGCGCCTGCGGCACATCCCGATCAGTTCGGCGGCCGTGATGGACGCGTTGTCAGCCAAGGCCTGAAAGCGTCCATCCCTGGGGACAAGCAAGCGGTAAGCCGCCATGGCGCGGGTGAACCGTTCGCGGACTGGCGGCGCGACCTTGGCCGAGGGCGACGATCGCGCCGTCACGAGTCCGTCGTCAACGCCTTCTAATCCGGACCCCATCGAAGCGGGGTTCCGTGATGCTCAATCGTGTTCGTCTCGCCGCCGCCGTTTCGGCCATGCGGTGATTTCGTGACAACCGGGGGCCTGGCTAAGCCTGACTGTCACAATAGCGGGCTAGTCGGGATCTCGAACCGAGGCGGCGCCCGCGCCGAGGTTAGCGCCATATCCAGCCAACGGATGACGGATGAGCAGCGCCGACAGGGATAGGACACTGTGGTTCCTGCGAAACATCCTTCCGCACGAGCCGGCGTTGCGGGGCTGGTTGTCGCGTGGCGTCCTGCCCGGCGTCGACGCCGACGACATCATTCAGGAAGCCTATTCGATCCTGGCCGAGCTGGAGTCGGTCGACGGCATCCGCCACCCCCGCGCCTATCTGTTTCAGGTCGCGCGATCGATCATCACCCGCCATGTCCGCCGCGCCCGCATCGTGCCGATCCACGCGGTCGAGGACCTGGAGCGGTTGGACCCGCTGGACGACGAAGCCTCGCCCGAGCAGCGAACGATCGACCGCGACGAACTTCGCCATTTGGCCCGGGCGATCGCGGCCATGCCCCTGAAAACGCAACAGGCCTTCGTGCTGCGTCGCGTCCGGGGACTTTCCCAGCGCGAGGTGGCGGCGCGGATGAAGATTTCGGAAAACACCGTCGAGACGCACATCTCCCGAGGCGTGCTTTTCTTGATTGATTGGTTCGGGCGTGGCGGAAACAAGCGGTCCCAAACCTCTAAGACGATAAACCGGGAGAACGCCTCGAGACATGGCCGTGCGAGAAACCCATCGCGACATTGACCGCGCGGCGGCCGAATGGGCGGCGCGGCAGGATCGTGGGCCGCTTTCGCCGGACGAGCAGGCGGCGCTGGACAGCTGGATGCGGGGCGATCCCCGCCGCCGGGGCGCGCTGCTGCGCGCGCGGGCGGTGTCGCTGATCAGCGAGTCGGCCCGGGCGCTGGGCCCCGACTTCGATCCCCAGCCCTTCGCCGAGCCGCGGCGCGCTCGCCTGTCGCGGCGAGGGGTGCTGACCTGGTCCGGGGCGGCCGTGGCCGCGGCCTCGCTGGCGGCCCTGGGCGTCGCCACCTCCGCCGCCGGCGCGGTGATCAGCACGGAGCGGGGCGAGATCCGCCTCGTGCCGCTGAAGGACGGCTCGACGGTGCTGCTGAATACCGAAAGCCGCATTCGCGTGCGCTACGACGAGGGGCGCCGTCAGGTGACCCTGCTGAAGGGCGAGGCCTATTTCTCGGTGGCCCGCGACGAGCGGCGCCCCTTCGTCGTCGAGGTGGAAGGGCGTCGGCTGCGGACGACCCAGGCCGGCTTTCGCGTGCGCAAGCTCGAGAACGATCCGGTCGACCTGCTGGTCAGCCAGGGCCTGGTCAATGTCTCGGCCGCGCCTCTGTTCGGCGCCGGCAAGGTGTTGACGCTCAGCGCCAATACGCGGCTCGCCTTGGCCGATCCCGCGCACCGCTCCCCCGAACAGCCGCGTCCGATCGCGCCCGAGGCGGTGACCCGTGAACTGGCCTGGCGAGACGGCAAGCTGGCGTTCGAGGGTGAGACGTTGGGACAGGCCGCCTCGGCGTTCGCCCGCTACAGCGACACGCGGATCGAGATCCGCGATTCCGACCTGGCCGGCGAGCCGGTCACCGGACTCTTCGCCGCCAGCGATCCGGTGGGCTTCAGCCGTGCCGTGGCTCAGGTGTTCGACGCGCGTCTCCAACGGGATGGCGACAGGGTTGTGCTGAGCCGCGCCACGCAACCTCCTGCCGCGGCGCAATAAGAAGTTTTTGCAACAGATAGCGGAAGCCATCGTCCGACGGCTCTCAACCCGCGACGTCGCGAGCAACGCGATACTTGGGGGTCTGACAGCCAATGATTTCTCGATCTTCCCTTCTGGCTTGCGGCGCGTCCGTCGTCGCCATGGCGGTCGCCGCGCCGGCCTTCGCGCAAGACCGCGTTTTCGACATCCCCGCTCAGGCGGCGGTCCGCGCCATTCCCGAACTGGCCCGGCAAGGGCAGGTGCAGATCGTGGCGCCCGCCAGCCAATTGGCCGGTGTCCAGACGCCGGCCGTGAAGGGGACCATGGACGTTCGCGCGGCGCTGCGCCGCCTGATCGCCGGCACGCCGCTGCGGATCGATTCCGACGACGGCCAGATCATCACGCTGCGTTCGACGGCGAGCGCCTCGCGCCCCCAGTCCGGCGTCGGTAGCGGGACCGTTCGAGGCCGCGTCCTCAACACCGCCACCGGCGAATACGTCCGCAACGCCGAGATCCGTGTCGAAGGCGCGCCGATCGCCGCCTACTCCGAAGAGGACGGCGAGTTCCGCCTGACCGGCGTTCCGTCCGGCGACGTGACGGTGAAGGTCAAGTACGCGGGCCTGCAGGAGGCGACGCTGGTCGTCTCGGTCGCGCCCAACCAGACGGCTTCTCTGGACGTGTCCCTGAGTCCGTTGTCCAGCCTCGATCAGGTCGAGGCCGTGACCATCACCGCCAAGCGCGAAGGCCAGGCCGCCGCTATCATGGAGCGTCGCGCCTCGACCAACGCCAAGACCGTGGTGGCGGCCGACAACTTCGGCGCCCTGACCATGGGCGACGTCGGCGAGTTCATGAAGAACATGCCGGGGATCTCGCTGGACTACACCGAGGTCGACGCCACGGCCGTCCGCATCGGCGGCCTGGATCCCAAGTACTCGACCTTCACCACCGACGGCGCGCGGATGGCGACGGCGACCTCCAACAACAACAGTGGCCGGCAGAACTCGTTCGAGCAGATGTCGATCACGGGCGTCGACTCGATCGAGCTGAACAACACCCTGCAGGCCAGCATGGACGCCGACAGCCCCGGCGGCGCCATCAACCTGCGCAGCAAGTACGCCTTCCAGCGCACCAGCCGCCTGCTGCGCTTCCAGGTCGGCGCGGTTGGAACGTCGGACAGTGAGCTGTCGCGCAAGTACCTGCCGGACGACAGGAAGCACTCGTCGATCTTCCCCTCGGGCCAGGTCGGCTACGCCGACGTGTTCCTGGACGGCCGTCTGGGGATCGCGTTCAACGCCAGCTACAACGCCAATTACGTCCAGCAGGACCGCATCCAGACCGACTGGTCCTACCTCGCCAGCGGCCGGGTCATTCCCTACCAGGTGATGTGGCGTCCGGGCCCCAAGCTGACCCACCGCAAGGCCGCCAACCTCAGCGTCGACTACAAGCTGACCGACCAGTGGGCCCTGTCGCTGCGCTCGACCTATTCGTTCTACGACGTCGAGTACTTCAACCAGTACACCTACCTGATTTTCGGCACGACCGGCGCCTCGCAGACGACGGCGGACTCGACCCCGACCCACATCGTGGTCAATCCGAACGGGACCAACACCCGCCTGCACACCCAGTATTCGCACCGCTACGCGGGCACGCCCTCGTGGCTGTTCGCGCCCAAGCTGGAGTATCGCGGCGATACCTGGGAGGCGCTGCTGCGTGGCAGCTATTCCAGCTCGGAATTCAATTTCCGGGACAATTCCAAGGGCTTCTTCCAGCGCACCGACAGCTATCTGACACGCATCGGCTTCACGCTGGATCGCGCGTCGGAAGACTCCAACCAGTGGACCCTGCGCCAGACCGCCGGCCGCCCCTGGGGCGATCCGACGAGCTTCAATCGCGACGACGACATCGGCAACAACATCCGCACGTCCGAGTCCGACGCGCAAAACCAGATGTACGGCCTGAACTTCGACGTGAAGAAGAAGCTGAACATCGGTGACGTGCAGCTGAAGGTCCTGGCCGGGGCCGTCTACCGGACCAATGTCTGGAAGACCAACGAGGGCTCCTACCAGCAATTCCAGTATGTCGGCCCCACCGGCGACCTGACCCAGAAGGCGCTGGAAGCCGTCATCCCCTGGACCCAGAACTACCAGTTCAAGATCCTGGGTTTCGACGCCGGCAACCTGAACGAACAGAACTGGCGCGCGGACAGCAACTACGCCGTCTACGACATCTACAAGGCCCATCCGGAGTACTTCGTCCCGGACACCGTGGGTAACCTCAAGCGCCGCCTGGACAACAACAAGAAGGTCGGCGAGGAAATCAACGCCGCCTATTTCGAGGTCCAGCCGCGCGTCGGCAGGGCCTCGCTGGATCTGGGCCTGCGTTACGAGAAGACCAAGACCGACGCTCGGGTCGCCGACATCCGGCCGGCCAAGGACGTGACCGCCGCGGGCCTCTCGACCAGCACGGTCCCGGGCCTGCTCTACCAGTACCGCAACGGCGCCTACTCGACGCGCCACGGCGAGTATGACGACTGGTTCTGGAGCGGCGGCGCCAAATACGACTTCACCAGGAAGCTGGTCGGCCAGCTGGCCTTCAGCCAATCGATCCTGCGTCCCGACTACGGCAACCTGGGCGGCGTGGTGTCGGTCAACGACGACACCCTGATCGTCACCGTACCCAACCCGCTGCTGAAGCCCGAGCACTCGACCAAGTACTTCGCCAGCCTGCAGTATTATCTCGAGCCGTCGGGCGTGATCGGCGTCTCGGCCTACAAGCTGGACGTCAAGGACATGCAGGTCACCGGCGTCACGGTGAACCCCGAGGATGTCGGCTACAATCCCGCCGACTACGCCGGCTACGCGTTCCGCAGCGCCCAGAACCTGCCGGGGACCAACACCAACAACGGCCTGACGCTGGAATACGACCAGCAGCTGACCTTCCTGCCCGGCGCGCTGCGGGGCCTCGGCCTGCGGGCCTCGATCACCAAGATCGATCCCGACGGGGAGCGCGTCAGCCTGCCCAAGACCTCGGGCAACTGGGGCCTGCGTTACAGCTACGGCAAGTTCGACGTCCAGCTGACCGGCAACGCCCAGTCCAAGTATCGGACCAGCGCGCTGAGCAACACGCCGACCACGGCGAACAACGGCGTCCTCTACCACGCCGCTCGCGAACTCTGGAACGTCAGCGCCAGCTACAAGATCAACAGGCGGGTCGAGGTCATGCTGGCCGGCCGCAACATCTTCAACGCGCCGGACGTCATCTACTCGAACGTTAGCAGCCGTGTTCAGCAGTACAGCATCTATGGCTCGATGTGGAACATCGGCCTCAAGGGCTCCTTCTAGACTTTCCCCGACCAACTTCACCTCCCGCGGCTTGCCGGCCGCGGGAGTTTTCTTTCGCGGAGAACCATCCCATGACGCCAAGGATTGATCGTCGCGGCCTGATCGCCGGGGGCCTCGGCCTAGCGGGCCTTATCCTGCCCGCTGGCCAGGCGCTGGCCCGGCGGATGCTGGGCGCGACCGGCTTTACCCACAATGTCGCCAGCGGCGAGCCCGCCGCCGATTCCATGCTGCTGTGGACGCGCTATGTCCCCGCGACGGACACGAATGTCGTCCGGCTCGAGGTCGAGATCGCCCTGGACCCGGCCTTCACCAAGGTGGTGTCGGGCGGCGCCGTGCGCACCGGCGCCTACCGCGACTGGACCGCCAAGGTGACGGTCGACGGGCTGAAGCCAGCGACGGTCTATTGGTATCGCTTCGTGGCGCCGGACGGCGCCAAGTCACCGGTGGGTCGCACCAAGACCTTGCCCCAAGGGCCGGTGAGCCGCTTCGGCCTGGCGGTCTTCTCGTGCTCGAACCTGCCTTACGGCTGGTTCAACGCCTACGCCCACGCCGCTGAGCGTCAGGATCTCGATCTCTGGCTGCACACGGGCGACTATCTGTACGAATACGGCGCGGCCTCGATCAAGGCGGCCGACCTTGTCGCGGGCCGCCTACCCGAACCCTCGACCGAGATCCTGGCGATCGCCGACTACCGCCTGCGCTACGCCAGCTACCGCGCCGACCCCGACCTCCAGCGGTTGCATCGGATGGCGCCAATGGTCGCGCTCTGGGACGACCACGAGTCGTCCAACGACAGCTGGGAAGGCGGCGCGCAAAACCACCAGCCCGGCAAGGAAGGCGACTGGAACCCGCGCCGCGCCGCGGCGATGCAGGTCTACCGCGAATGGATGCCGGTGTCGGACGAGCCGTGGAAGGCCTATCCGATCGGCACGCTGGCGACCCTTTACCGCACGGAGTCGCGTCTCCTGGCCCGCACCAAGCCGGCCGACATCGGCGCGGCCTTCAAGGCCGCCGATCCGGACGTCGCTCTCGGGGCCTTCCGTGACGGCGTCTGGAAGGATCCTTCGGCGACCATGATGGGCTCGACCCAGGAGAGCTGGCTGGCCCACCAGATGAAGTCCAATCCCGGCTGGCAAATGGTCGGCATGGGTACGATCCTGGGCCGCACCGTCATGCCCAAGGACGCCGTCGATTGGCTGCGCCCGACCGTGTCGGAGAGGAAGCTCGCCGGCTACCGCGACGACATCCGCGCGGCGGCCCAGGGCCTGCCAATGTGGATGGACCGCTGGGACGGTTATCCCGCGGCCCGCTCGCGCTTGCTCGGCTCGGCCCAGTCCGCCGACGCCGACCTCGTCATGCTCTCGGGCGACAGCCACAACGCCTGGGCTTACGCGCTGAGCGAAGGGGGGCGTCCGGCTGGCGTCGAGTTCGCCGGCCACGCCGTCACCTCGCCCGGGGCGGAGGGCGACTTCGGCGCCGATCCCAAGGTCGTGGTCCGAGGTTTCATGGCCGCCAACCCGGAGCTGAAGTGGGCCGACACGAGCCAGCGTGGCTACATGGCGATCGAGGTCACCCAGAAGCGCATCACGTGCGAGTGGCTGTTCTTGAAGACAGTCAAGGACCGCGACACCACGCTGGCCGGAACGCATCGGATGTCGGTCGAGCGGGGCCGGAAAGCGTTCAGCGCCTAGGAAACGAGGGGGGGCGCACGAACCGTCTCCACTGAACGTTGGGTTCCTGGAGGCGCGCCACCGGCCATTCCTGGCGGGTCCGTGCCTTGGCTACTGGCCTCCTTGAGGCCCTATCGAGCGGAGGAAATGGTCCACCAAACCCGCGCCATCGGCTTGGAAATGGACGCGCACCGGAGGGCCGCGGTCGATCGGGCGGGTGTGGCCGTGGCGTTCGCCGCCCTGGTCGACGCCCACGGGGGTCGTCTTGCTGGTGAAAAGTCCAGGGGCGGTCAGGCTCACGAGGGCGGCGACGTCGTGCAGCGGGCAGCCGTCCAGCCCCTCATGCTTAGCGTAGGCGGCGGCGTAACCGCGGGTGATCGCCTCGACGAAATCGCCGGCCGCGCGCGCGTCCGAGGTCGACAGCACGCACGATCGGGTGGCGTCCAGCGGCACGAGGGTGACGGGCCAGGGCGCGGCCAGCACCATCGCGGCGGCCTCGGGGTCGTTGTGGATGTTGGCCTCGGCGAAGGGCGTGACGTTCCCTAGCGCGAAGGCGCCGCCCATGATCGTCACGCCGGCGACCAGGCCCGCGATGTCGGGCGCGGCGCGCAGGGCGAGGGCGAGGTTGGTGAGCGGACCGATCGCCACCAGGGTCACCGCGCCGGGGTGGGCGCGGACGAGCTCGACGATCCGCGCGTGGGCCGCTCCGGCGTCCGGTGTTGGCAAGGATGGACCGGAGAGGTCGATATCGCCCAATCCATTCTGGCCGTGCACATGGACGGGCGAGGCGCCGCGCTGGCCGTTCAACGCCGCTTCGGCGCCGCGATGGACGGGCGCCGACAGGCCGATCCGGTCGCGCAGCCACAGCGCGTTGCGGGTCGTGGTCTCGACGTCGGCGTTGCCGAAGACGGTGGTGATCGCCAACAGCTTCAGGTCGGGGCGGGCGCTCAGATAGAGCAGGGCCAGGGCGTCATCGACGCCGGGATCGGTGTCGAGGATGATCAGCCTGGGGGCACCGCTCATCCGTAGACCGCGCGGCAGACCGCCTCGCACTTGGTAAGGTCGAAGGCGCCATCCGTCCGCACGCGCGACTCCATGTCGATCCAATAGAGGGCGCCGTCGGGCGCGGCGATGCGGGCCAGGATATCGGCGCCGGCTCCGCGATGGACCGTGTAGCCCCGCGACACCAGGAAGCCGGCCAGGGCGTCATCGACCGTATCGGCGCTGGTGGCGACGATGATCTTGGAGAGGCAGCGCGCGCCGCGTAGGCGCTCCAGCTGACGGATGATCATCGGCTCGCCGCGAAGCGTGGCCATCGACTTGCCCGGCAGTCGAGTGGACCCCATGCGGGCCTGCAGCACGGCGAGGATCATATCGCGTCTCTCCCTCAATTGGGATCAAGCTAGGCTGTAAGTCTTAAAATCCGAGTGAACCATAGGGTTAATAGACGTTAGCGGTCTTCGATCTTGGATCGCGCCGGCTGACCTTCGACCGGATCATTGTTCAAGCTGATTCTAGGGACGCGCCAGAGGTACGCGCGCGTCCAGAAGACCTGTCTCAGGCGACCCAACGTCGCGGGTCGAGCGCGACCGGGTCATCGATCGCCATCTCGTCCCAATCGAGGTCGGGCGGCGGGCTCGAGGCGGCGGCCACGACCGCCGACAATTCCGCGGCCGAGTTGACGCCGACCAGGACGGCCGAACCTTCCGGACGCGACAGGGCGAAGCCCAGCGCCGCCTGAAGCGGGTCCGAGCGGCCTTCCGCGATCATGCGACGCACGCGGGAGAGACGGCCGGAGGCGCCCTTAAGCTGAGCCGGCACGCGGTCCGGCGGCAGGAACAGAAGACCGTTCAGGAAGATCGAGCGCAGATGCACCTCGACCCCCATGCCGGCGATGCGCTGCAGCGAGCCGTCGGCCAACAGGCGCTGGTCGAGCAGGCTGGCGGGCGCCTGCAGAATGTCAGGCTTGAAGCGCTTGGCGACGCCGACGGGATCGTCGGAAGCGTGGGCGGCGACGCCGATCTTGGCGAAAACGCCCTGGTCCTTCAGACGCTGAAGGCGCTCCCAAAGCGCGGCGCCATGCGCGCCGAACAACTCCGACGGCGAATGGACGATAATCGCATCGGCGCGCTCGAGACCCAGCCGGCGCAGCGTCGCGCGCGCCTCGGCCTCGATAAAGTCAGGACCGCGATCCGCGCGGCCGGCGGCCAGCGTGACACGAAACGGCGTCGGGCGTGGCAGAAGCTCGCCCAAAAGGGTCTCGGCGCGGCCAAACAGACCAGAAGCGTCCAAAACGGAAAGACGCGCGCGGGCGGCGATGTTCAGGATTTCGCGAGTCTCGGATTCGGGAGCGGAGCCGCTGCTTCCGTCGAGGCCGAACTGCGCGGCCGCGAGACCCAATTTTGAGACCGAAATGGACATGCCATCCGTGCGAGAAATCACTAATCGAACACCGACGCTACGCGCCAAGGTTTGAACATTGGGTTTCTGGAACCTTGCCGAGGGGTTAAAGTTGGTCCCGATGATGAACCACCGCGCCGATGCGGAATGGCCGATGCACGGCATGGCCGAAGACGCCCGTCCGGCGTTGGCGGAAGCGCTCGCGCGGGGCCCGGCGGCGCTGGCCACGATCATCGCGCTGGACGGCGGCGGGCCTCGTCCGGTCGGAACGCAGATGGTGTTCGGCGTGGAGATCGTTTCGGGTTTTCTGTCGGGCGGCTGCATCGAGGCCGACGTCGAAGCCCACGCCAGAGCCTGCCTCGCCGACGGCGGGCCGCGACGCCTGGTCTATGGCGAGGGCAGCCCCTGGCCGGATATCCGCCTGCTGTGCGGCGCGCGGATTGAAATCCTGGTCGAGCGGATCATGCCCGACGACGCGGCGGTCCAGACGCTTCTCGATCTCGCCCGGCGCAGGCTTCCCGCCTTCTGGGTGAGCGATGGCGCGCGCCGCCTTTGCGGCGAGGAGCCTCTAGCTCCCTGGAGCGGCGCCTTCGAGCGCGCCCATGATCCTCGAACCCGGCTGCTTGTCGTCGGCGGCGACCCGACGGCCTTGGCCGTGGCGAGCCTGGGCGCGCAGTCGGGTTTCGAGACGACCCTGATACGGCCAAAAGGCCCCTCGTCGCCGCCGCCCTTGCCCGGCGTGGCCTATCGTCGGGACGGCGTTGATGTCGCCTTGGCGGATATCAGCCTGGACGCATGGACCGCGGTCGCGGTCTGCGGTCATGACCCCGAGCAGGACCATGCCGCCCTGTTGGCCGCCTTGCCCTCGGCCGCGCCCTATGTCGGATTGCTCGGCGCCCGACGGCGGCTGCCCGAGCGCCTGGCGCGATTGAGGGCGGACGGCCTCTCGGAGCGCGATCTGATCAAGTTGCGCGCGCCGATCGGTCTCGACCTCGGCGGGAAGGCCCCCTTCGAGGTCGCGGTGGCGGTCATCGGCGAGGTGATCGCCACGCGACAGGGCCAGCCCGCCCTCTCGCGACGCGCGGTCCAGGCCTAGGCGGGCCTGGCCTCCGCCGAGAAGGCCTCAAGGTCCTCGATCAGCGACCTAGCCGCCAGATCGACCAGCGCGCCGCCCTTCTCCGGCGTGGCCTGAGCGGGGTCGGATCCCATCCGGCCGTCGGCGTAGCGAGCGCGGAAGTCGAGCGCCTCGCGGATAGGGCCCGTGGGGGCGATCCTGGGCTCATAGGCCGTCGTTTTGATCGTCTCGGGATAGGCCCACTGCGTGACGGCGATCTCGGACGGCGTCGCGTGGCTGCCGTGGCCGGTCGGAAACTGGCTGTTGGCCAGGGCGTTGACGCCGGCCAGGTCCCACCAGTTCTTAAGCTTCAGGGCGAACGGGGCCCGTTCCTTGCGAAAGCTGTAATCGGCGTAGATCTCCGAGAAGGCCGCCTCGATCGAGGCGACGTTGCCGCCGTGACCGTTCAGGAAATAGATCCGCGTGAAGCCGTGCGCCCCTAGCGACCGCACCCAGTCGCCGATCGCGGCGATGAAGGTCGAGGGCCGCAGGAAGATCGTGCCAGGGAACGCCAGATGGTGCTGGGCCATGCCGATGTTGAAGGTCGGCGCCACCAACACCTTGTCGGCGCGCTTGTGGGCCTCGTGGGCGATGATCTCCGGGCAAAGCCAGTCCGTGCCCAGCAGGCCCGTCGGCCCATGCTGCTCGTTCGAACCGATCGGCACCACGACCGTCTGGCTGGTCTTGAGATAGGCCTCGATCTCGGCCCAGGTGGACAGCGCGAGCAGCATGGGAAAGCTCCGGAAGGACTGAGGTCCACGCTTTACGCTCCCGAGGGCGGGTCGTCATCTTCGCGCCTTGCCGAAAGACAAACATCGACGATGAGCGACAAACCTCAGTGGTCTTATTGCGCCAGACGGTTGGCTTCGCCTATCTCGACGGTCAATGATACAAAGGGAGTGCGGCGGGTGAGCGACGGCATGCTGTTTCCGGTTCCGAAGGCCTGGGGCGAGCGCGCCCATCTGAACGCCGACGCCTTGGCGGCCGCGCGACGCCGCGCCGACGAAGATCCTCATGGCTATTGGAAGGACATGGCCGGTCGCCTCGACTGGATCACGCCGCCGACCAAGATCAAGGACGTGTCCTTCCACGAGGAAGACTTCCGGATCCGTTGGTACGAGGATGGCGTCCTTAACGTCTCGGCCAACTGCATCGACCGCCACCTGCCTCACCGGGCCAACGAGGTCGCGCTGATCTGGGAAGGCGACGACCCCGCCGCCTCGCGCAAGATCACCTATACCGAGCTGCACGAACAGGTTTGCCGCATGGCCAACGTGTTCAAGGCGCACGGCGTGGCCAAGGGCGACCGGGTCACCATCTACCTGCCGATGATCCCCGAGGCCGCCTACGCCATGCTGGCCTGCGCCCGGATCGGGGCGATCCATTCGGTGGTGTTCGCCGGCTTTTCGCCCGACAGCCTGGCCGGCCGCATCAACGACTGCGACTCCAAGCTGGTGATCACCGCCGACGAAGGCGTGCGCGGCGGCAAGCGCATCCCGTTGAAACTCAATGTCGACGCGGCGGTGGCCCACTGCCCAGGCGTCGAGAAGGTCCTGGTCGTCACCCGCACCGGCGCCAGCGTGCCGCTGACCACCGGCCGCGACGTGATCTACGAGCACGCCGCCGCCAAGGCCTCGATCCATTGCGCCCCGGAGCCGATGAACGCCGAGGACCCGCTGTTCATCCTCTACACCTCGGGCTCGACGGGGAAGCCCAAGGGCGTGCTGCACACCACCGGCGGCTACCTCGTCTGGGCCAGCTGGACCCACGAGGTGGTGTTCGACTATCGGCCCGGCGAAATCTACTGGTGCACGGCCGACGTGGGCTGGGTCACCGGCCACACCTACATCGTCTACGGGCCGCTCGCGAACGGCGCGACCAGCGTGATGTTCGAGGGCGTGCCGAACTATCCCTGCAACAGCCGCTTCTGGCAGGTGATCGACAAGCACAAGGTCGAGATCTTCTACACCGCCCCGACGGCGTTGCGCGCCCTCATGCGGGAAGGCGAGGCGCCGGTCGAGCGCACCTCTCGCGCTTCGCTGCGCCTACTGGGCAGCGTGGGCGAGCCGATCAACCCGGAAGCGTGGCTCTGGTACCACCGCGTGGTCGGCGAGAGCCGCTGCCCCATCGTGGACACTTGGTGGCAGACCGAGACCGGCGGGACGCTGATGACCCCGCTGCCGGGCGCCGACGCGCTGAAGCCCGGCTCGGCCTGCGGTCCCATGCCCGGCGTGAAGCCCGAACTGGTCGATGCGGAGGGCGGGGTGCTGGAAGGCGCGACCGAGGGCAACCTCGTCATCACCGACAGCTGGCCCGGCCAGATGCGCACGGTCTATGGCGATCACCGCCGCTTCTTCGAGACCTATTTCTCGACCTATCCCGGCAAGTACTTCACCGGCGACGGCTGCCGCCGGGACGCCGATGGCTACTACTGGATCACTGGGCGCGTGGACGACGTGCTGAACGTCTCGGGCCACCGCCTGGGCACCGCCGAGGTCGAAAGCGCTCTCGTGGCTCACCCGCGCGTCGCGGAAGCGGCGGTCGTGGGCTATCCGCACAACATCAAGGGCCAAGGCATCTATTGCTACGTGACCCTAAACGCTGGCGTCACGCCGAGCGAAGCGTTGCGCAAGGAGCTCACCGACTGGGTCCGCCGCGAGATCGGCCCGATCGCCACGCCCGACGTCATCCAATGGGCGCCCGGCCTGCCCAAGACCCGTTCGGGCAAGATCATGCGCCGCATCCTGCGCAAGATCGCCGAAAACGAGCTGGAAAGCCTGGGCGATACTTCCACCTTGGCCGACCCGTCGGTGGTGGACGATCTCGTCCAGAACCGCGCGGGCGCGTGAGGCCTGACGAAAATCACGCCGAGGCGTTAGCTTCGGCGTGATGCGCCTGATCTTCCTCGCCCTGGGATTTTCCGTCGTCCTGGCCACATCGGCCCTGGGCGCGGAGGGTGACGAACAGGAGGGCGATGTCGCGGTGTCCATGCGGCTGGACGAACAAGGCCATGGCGTTGTTCGCGCCTACACCGAAATCTCCGCTCCGCCCGAAGTGGTCTATCGCGCCTTGCTCGACTGCGACCGCGCCGCCCGGATCATGCCGGGGGTCCGGCGGTGCAAGGTCTTGTCGTCCAGCGCGGAGGGCGAGATCCGAGAGCACGTGGTGCGGTTCAGCATCTTCCTGCCGCCCGTCCGTTCCACCTCCCGCGTGACGCTGGAGCAGAACCGACTGATCCGCTTCACCTGCATTCGGGGCGATATCCGCGCCTGCGACGGAGCCTGGCGGCTGACGCCCATCGATGACGGCCGGCGCACCCGGGTCGTCTACGACTTCTGGGCCAGTCCGCCGTTCGGCCTCCCTCTCGATCTCGTCGGTCGGATGATGCGTCGCGACGCGCCCGCGGCGCTGCGGGCCCTGCGCCGGGAATGCGAGCGCCCATGACATCCGGTCCGGCTCAAGAACCCGACGGCCTGATGCTGTTCGACGGCGTGTGCAACCTCTGCAACGGCGCGGTGCGAGCGGTGATGGCGATCGACCGCGACGGCGCGATCCGGTTCACGCCGCTTCAGACTCCCTACGGGCGGAAGCTGGCCACGCTTCACGGCGTTGACCCCGCTTCGCCCGAAAGCCTCGTCCTTCTCGATCAGGGCCGAGCGCTCACCAAGACGGCGGCGTTCGCCGCGATCCTGCGACGGACGCCCGCTCCCTGGCGGTGGCTGGCGATCGTCGACCGATTGCCGCGCGCCCTGACGGATCGCGTCTACGATGGGATCGCTCGAAACCGCTACCGGCTGTTCGGCCGTCGCGAGCACTGCGTGGTTCCCACCGACGGCCAGCGCGCCCGTTTCCTGAGCGAAGAGCCTTAGAACAGGGCGGCCACGCTTTCGGCGCTGTAGGGCTTCTGCAGGACCGGCATGTCGCGGAAACGGTCGGGAAAGGCGGCGCTGTCGCCGAAGCCCGTGCCGAACGCGAACGGGACGCCCGCCTCCTGCAGCGCCTCGGCCACGGGAAAGCTCGTCTCCGCTCCAAGATTGACGTCGAGGATCGCGAAGGGCGGCAAATCCTCGGCCAGGACTTCCAACGCCTGGCCAACGCTGGAGACGACCGTCACCTGCTTGACCCCAAGACGCGTGAGCATGTCCTCTAGGTCGAGAGCGATGATCATGTTGTCTTCCAGCACCATCATGCGCTCCGGCGCGCGGACGGGTGTCTCGGCGCGCTTGGCCTTGGCCGCCGTCGCCTCGACCCCCTCGGTGGTCACGTATCGGGCGGGAATCCGGATCCGCGCCTGGAAACCCTCGGGGTGGTAGGCCAGAGCCACTTCGCCATCCAGGTCGTGCGGAATGGAATGCTCGATGATCGTGGAGCCGAATCCCCGGCGGGTGGGCGGCCTGACCAGCGGTCCATCCCGCTCGCGCCATTCGATGATCAGGTCGCCCTTCGCGTCGCGCTCCCAGTCCACCGTCACGTATCCGCGCTGATCGCAGAGAGCGCCGTACTTGGCCGAGTTCGTCATCAGTTCATGGATGACCAGCGACAGAAGCGAGAAGGCGTCCGGCGCCAACGCCGTGGGCGCGCCGGTCAGCCGTACGCGATCGGCCTTGTCCGACAGGTAGGCTTCCGCCTCGGCGGTGATCAGGTCGCTAAGGGCCCCCGGCCCCCATTGGTGACGCGTGATCTGGTCGTGCGCCCGCGCCAGGGCCTGGACGCGCCCGCCCACCACCTCGGCGAACTGCTCCACCGTCGACACGCCCGCGCGGCTCTGGCTGATCAGGCCTCGGATCAAACCCAGGATGTTGCGGACTCGGTGGTTCAGTTCCGCGATCAACAGCTCCTGCCGCTGGTTGGCGCGTTGTCGCTCCTCGTCGGCGAGGTCCGTCAGGCGGAAGACGATCTCGAGAAGGCTGACACGCATGCTCTCGGCCAGGAAGCGCTCGACCTGCGTCCAGGGGCGACTGTGTCCGCGAACGGTCTCTTCCCAGGCCTCGAAGCTCTTTCGCGGCGTCAGACGCTCACCCAGCGGCCCTATCTGGGCCAGCTTGGCGGGCTGGCCGGCCCAGACGACGGTCTGCGCCTCCTCCTTGCGGAAGAAGATCAGATAGTCGCGCGGCGCGCGCGACAGGGGGACCGCCATCATGCCGGCGGCCTTGCCAGCCCAGGACGCGGCCGACGGCAACAGCGAGGCGATCGCGTTGGTCGTGAACACCGTATGGGTGTCCTTCTCTCGCAGCAGCCGGATCAAGGCATGGACGCTGCTCGCGTCGGGCGTGGAGTCCCGCAAGGTCAGTCGCCCTTCGAGCCAGAGCGCCAAGCCGTCGCAGTGAACCAGCCGGCAAAGATCGTCGAGATAGGGGCTGAGCGTGTCAGCACCCTGCGGCGCCCCCACCACCGTCGCCATCATGCGGTCGTGCAAGGCGCGCGCCTCGGCGTGGCGGCGCGTTTCGATCTCGCGCTCCCGACTTTCCAGCGTCAGCGAGAACAGCTGTCCGAAAAGCTCGGCGGCCGTCCGGCGCTCGTAGCTGATGTGCTTGGGCGCGTAGTGGTGGCAAGCGAACAGCCCCCACAGCTTTCCATCGCGCAGGATGGAGATGGAGAGCGACGCCGAGACGCCCATGTTGCGCAGGTACTCGATGTGGATCGGCGAGACCGCCCGCAGCATGCTCATGGAAAGGTCCACGGGCTCGCCGCTGATGCTCGCGCGCGGCACGATCGGCGAGACCTCGGCGTCGACGTCGGCGATGATCCGCAGCCAATTGCGCTCGTACAACGCTCGCGCCTGCACCGGAATGTCGGACGCCGGATACCTCTGCCCCAGGAACGAGCCTATGCCCGGACGCACGGACTCGGCGATCACCTCGCCCGCGCCGTCATGGCCGAAGCGATAGACCATGACGCGGTCGAATTCCGTCAGCGCCCGGACCTGTCGCGCGGCCTCGTGGCAGAATTCCTCGAAGCTGGGGCGCGCGGCGATCCGCATGGTCATGGACCGCACCGCCGAAGCCGCCTCGATCAGGGGCTCGGCCTGACTGGGCTCGCCCTCGATGATCAGCATGCGCCCGGAATAGTGCAGGGCCAGATCGAAGTCCTCGCCTCCATCGACCAAGGGCGCGCCGAACATGCGCTCGACCGCGTCGGCCCCGCGCATGATCTGCAGGCGGCCCCGGATCGCGTGAAGGGCATGGCCGCTCATAACCTGGGTCAAGGGCGTGCCGATCAAGGTTTCGGCTGGAGCGCCCAGATAGCGCAGCGTCGTGGTCGAGGCGTGAACGATCACCCAGTCGGTGTCGACGGCGAGGAGAAAACCAAACGGCTGAACCGCGCCCAGAATGTGGATCGGCTCGCGATCGCAATTGGTGAGATTGACGGGCTCGGTCATCATCATGCGTACGCCATCGCTTTCGCGAACACAGCGAACGCCTCACGCGCACTCGCGATCATCCGGACGTCATCGTCCGGCGTCGCGGGCTCTCGCGAGAGCTGCGACAGGAAGCTGTGCCATAGGCCGGCGCCGGTGCCGTGACGAAGATATTGGGTGGCTCGCCTCACCTTCGGATCGGCCGAGGCGGCGACGACGCGCAACAGATAGACGGCCCCCAGCCGCGAGCCTTCGAGGACATAGAGCGTGCCGAACACGAAGGCGCGGTCGGGACGCTGGACCGGCAGATTCATCGGGATTGTCACGCCGCCGAGATCCGCAAGGTCGGTAATGATCGCGGGGGAGCGCCGCCGCCGGGCCCAGTCGTCAAAGCATGCGGCGACGCCGGCCTGCTCCAGCGCCGCCTCCAGCGGCAACAGCGCAGCTGCGCTGGCTTGAAGAAAACGGCGATAGTGCGCCGTCGTGGTGAGATCGAACTGACTGAGGCGCTCATCCAGCGCATGATGCGCGGCGGCGGTCGCCACCTTCAATCGATGGCGAAGACCCTGAGTGCTGGGCGCGCGAGACGGATCATCGGAAACGGCAGCCAGCAGCATCAAAAGGGGCCCAGCAGAATGAGAGCGGCCGCAGACGCGCGACGGCTGCAGTAAACGCCGATGGACGCCCGTGGTTCCCTCCCCTCTCTGGCGCTATTTCTCTCGGGAGATAGTCGAGGTCGGAATCCCCTGCGCCACCTGAAGTCCATCGCT
>CAKZJK010000006.1 GCA_936942565.1 uncultured Caulobacter sp.
CTCGGGCGGCGCCAGCTTGTCGGCCACGGCCGCCGCGGCGGCGAGGTTCTTGTCGTTGCGGCGATCGAAGGACGGGATCGTCTGGCGGGTGGCCTTCTGGATGTCCTTCAGCAGGTTGCGTTCGTCATCGGCGCAGAAGCTGATAGCGATGCCGTCCTTGCCCTTGCGCGCCGTGCGGCCAATCCGGTGGACATAGGCCTCCGGCACGTTGGGCAGCTCGTAGTTGATGACGTGGCTGACGTCGTTGACGTCGATGCCGCGCGCGGCGATGTCGGTCGCCACCAGGGCCCGCATCTCGCCGGCCTTGAAGGCCGCCAGGGCGCGCTCGCGCTGGCCTTGGGTCTTGTCGCCGTGGATCGAGGCGGCCTCGATGCCGGCGGCGTTCAGATACTTGGCCACCCGGTCGGCGCCGCGCTTGGTGCGGGTGAAGACGATGGTGCGCTCCACGCCGGGCTCGGCCAGGATCTCGGCCAGCAGCGGACGCTTGCGCTGGGCCTCGATGAACAGAATCCGCTGGTCGATACGCTCGACCGTGGTCGCTTGCGGGGCGACCGAGACCTGGACCGGATCCTTCAGCAGCTCGCCGGCCAGCTTGCCGATTTCGCTGGGCATGGTGGCCGAGAAGAACAGGTTCTGGCGGTTCTTGGTCAGCTGGCTGGCGATCTTGCGGATCGGCACCACGAAGCCCAGGTCCAGCATCTGGTCGGCTTCGTCGAGCACGAAGATCTCGGTGCCCGAGACGATGGCCGACTTCTCGGCCATGTGGTCCATCAGGCGGCCGGGGGTAGCCACCAGCACGTCGATGCCGCCGGCCAGGGCCTTCATCTGCGGGCCGTACTTCACGCCGCCGTAGATGGTGTGGACCGACAGGCCCATGTGGACGGCGTAGGCCTTGAAGTTCTCGGCGATCTGGGTCGCCAGCTCGCGGGTCGGCGACAGCACCAGGCAGCGGAAGCCGCGGCGCGGAGCCGGCTTACGGTCTTCGGCCAGGCGCTGAAGGATGGGCAGGGCGAAGGCGGCGGTCTTGCCGGTGCCGGTCTGGGCGATGCCCAAGAGGTCGCGGCCTTGCAGCACCACCGGAATGGCCTGGGCCTGGATCGGCGTCGGCTCCTTGTAGCCCTTCTCGGCAAGGGCCTTCAGCAGCGGCTTGGCCAGGCCAAGATCGGAAAATTGAGTCACGAGTGTTTGTCTTAATCATGCGCCGAACGCAGCCCATGCGTCCTCGCACGGCTGGCCCCTCGGCTAGTCGGTCGGGGAGCGCCCCGCGTGCACGGGCTCTCTAATGAGAAGCTCTTCAGGGCGCTCGACAGGCTGGTCCGAGAAAGGACCCTCACGCGGCTGGAGCACCGATAGCGCCAAGGTGGCGCAGGCGTCGTATCCGTTATCCCAGCGGGAAAGTCAAGTTTTGGGAAAATCCTCCCCCGGCGGGGGAGGATTCGACTAAGCCGCCGGCTTGGCCTTCGGCGCGACGTCGAAGATCTTGTGCACGATCTTCCAGCCTTCCGGGGTCTTCAGCAGCTGCATGTAGTCGGTCAGCACGGCCGTGGGGTAGTCGAGCACGATCTTGGCGCTGGCGGCGGAGCCGGTGATCGAGATCGACTCGATCCAGCGCTTGCGCTGGGCCTCGTCGGCGGCGGGCTTGCCGGACGCGCCGCCGATATATTCGTCGTCCGAGCGCTGGACCAGGGCGTTGTCGCGGATCCACATCAGCCGGCTGTCGTCGTGGAAGGCCTGGCGGAACTCCTTGGGATCGCCAGTGGCGTGGCCCGCCAGGTAGTGCTCCAGCACCGCGCGCACGGCGGGCTCCTCGGGATTGGCCGCCTGGGCCAGGGCCGGAGCGCCGGCCAGCAGGGTCGTAACGGCGGCCAGGGCCGCGATCGTCTTGTGCATGATGGTGTCCCTCCCAATAGCGAGAGAAGTTACAGGGGTGATTGCGGCGCCGATGGGGCGAGCCGCCTCTTGCCAGTCCGGGCTCGCCGCGCCACACCGCCCCCATGAGCAAACCCATCGTCCTCGTCGCCGCCGCCGCCCTGATCGATGTCGACGGGCGGGTGCTGATCTGCCAGCGCCCCGAGGGCAAGCAGCTGGCCGGCCTCTGGGAATTCCCGGGCGGCAAGGTCGAGGCCGGCGAAACCCCCGAGCAGTGCTTGATCCGCGAGCTGGACGAGG
The DNA here is from genome assembly GCA_936942565.1 of uncultured Caulobacter sp. GTDB lineage: Bacteria > Pseudomonadota > Alphaproteobacteria > Caulobacterales > Caulobacteraceae > Caulobacter. The sequence goes on from CAKZJK010000006.1 coordinate 2,170, forward strand.
AACTGGGGATCAAGGTCGCCCAGGCGTGTCTGGCGCCGTTCGTGTTCGCCTCGCACACCTACGAGACCTTCCACCTGCTGATGCCGCTTTATCTGCTGCGGCGCTGGGAAGGGCAGGTCACCCGCAAGGAGCACGCCGGCCTGGCCTGGGTGAAGCCGGACAAGCTGGCGGACTATCCGATGCCGCCGGCGGATGAGCCGCTGGTGGCGTGGCTGCGGGATGTGCTTTAGGCGCTCTCCTCGCTAAATTCTCTCGTCATCCCGGCCGGAAGACCGCGTAGCGGACTGTAGAGCCGGGACCCAGGGGGAACCGCATTGCGCCGGCCCCTGGGTCCCGGCTCTCCGCTTCGCTGCGGCCGGGATGACGAGGGAAGTTGTTGGCGACTACGACCCCGCCTTGTCCCCCGCCGGCTGCTCCTTCACCCCCAGCGCATCGGCCAGCCGCATCTTCGCTGACCCCGGCCGCAGCGGCTTTTGCTGGCTCTCGTGCGGCGCCCAGCCGGTCACCGAGACGATCTCGAAGGTCGCGGGGACCTTGCCGTCGGGCTCGGCGAAGCGTTCGACATAGAGCTCCATGGCGCGGAACAGCACCTTTCGGGACAAGGGCTTGCGCGAGCGGTCCAGCAGCACGCTGGTCTCGCCCATGGCGCGCAGGTCCCGCAGCAGCTTCAGCGGGTGCGAATAGCGGACCTTGACCCGGTCGACGTCGGCGACGGGCAGGGCGAAACCGGCGCGTTGCAGGAGGCCCGCGGCGTCGATGGCGTCGGCGAACGGGGAGACGCGCATCGAGGCCCCATCGGTCAGCTCGGACTCGGCGGCCAGCAGGCACTGGCGCAGCTCGGTCAGGGTGGCCCCGCCGAAGATCGCGCCGACGAACAGGCCGTCGGGCTTCAGCGCTCGGCGGATCTGGATCAGGGCGCCCACGAGATCATTGGTCCAGTGCAGCGACAGGGTCGAGACGATCAGGTCCAGGGTCCCATCGCCGAACGGCAGGCGCTCCTCGTCGGCGACGACGCGCAGGGTGTTCCGGCCGCCCAGCATCCGCCCCGACAGGTCGGCCTCGATCAGCGTGTCGATGTTGGCGCGGGCGTCGCTGGCCTCCAAGGCCTTGAAAAAATGGCCGTTTCTCGCGCCGAGGTCGACGGCGACTGGAAAGCGTCGCAGGATCGTCTCCAGCCGCATGACCACGTCGCCGGCCGCCCGTTCCTTGAGGAAGTCGGCGGCGGCGTAGTCGGGCGCGGCGCGGTCCAGGCGGGCCCGGTGCAGGGCGCGGTCGAACAGGAGGGGCGAGGCGGTCATGGGCGCGGAACATGGCGATTTGCGATCGACATGGAAAGCCGCGCCGGCCCAGGCGCGTCCGTTTTTCGCCGGACTGGGGCGCGGGGTGCTGGACCTCTTGCTGCCCCCCGCCAGCCTGGACGGCGAGGCGGCCCTGACCGGCGGGCTTTCGGCCAACGCCTTTTCCAAGGTGACCTTCCTGGATGATCCCGTCTGCGACGGCTGCGGCCTGGCGCAGGCCTACGCCTCCGAGGCGCGCTGCCCGGCCTGCCAGGCCAAGCCCCGCGCCTTCCAGCGGGCGCGGGCGGCCTGCGTCTATGACGAGCACTCGCGCGAGCTGATCCTGAAGCTGAAGCACGCCGACCGGACGGACCTGTCGGGGCTGTTCGCCCGCTGGCTTTCACGGGCCTGCGCGGAGCTGCTAGCTGAGGCCGACGCGGTGGTCCCCGTGCCGATCCACCGGAGTCGGCTGCTGCGCCGCCGCTACAACCAGGCCGCCGAGATCGCCCGGCCGTTGGCGCGCATGGCGGGTCTGGCCTACCTGCCCGACGCGCTGGTCCGCAAGCGCGACACCGCCAGCCAGGGCGGCAAGTCGGCCTCGGGCCGCCGCCGCAACGTCGCCGCCGCCTTCGTCGTGCCGCCGGGCAAGCGGCGTGTGGTCGAGGGGCGGCGGATCGTGCTGGTCGACGATGTTTTGACCACCGGCGCCACCGCCGAAGGCTGCGCGCGGGCCTTGCTGGCGGCCGGCGCGGCCAGCGTGAGCCTATCTGTCGTCGCCCGCGTTACAGAAGGCCAAGCGCGTCCTATATGAGGGCGTCGGAACACCTACGAGTCATGAGCATGGCCAAAGTCACCATCTACACCCGTCCGTTTTGCCCCTACTGCTCGCGCGCGCTGGCGCTGCTGAGCGAGAAGGGCGCCGACTTCACCGAGATCGAGGCGGGCATGGATCCGGCCCTGCGCCAGGAGATGATGCAGCGCTCGGGCCGCAACACCTTCCCGCAGATTTTCGTGGGTGAGCGGCACATCGGCGGCTGCGACGACATGATGGCCCTGGAAGAGCAGGGCAAGCTGGACGCGCTCCTCGCCGCATGACGGAGCAGGGCGGCAAGCTTCGCGTCGGTCTGGTCCAGACCCGCACGCCGGCCACGCACGCGGCGGCGCTGGCGCATGTCGCGCCGTTGGTGCGTGAGGCGATCGCGCGGGGCGCCCAGTTCGTCCTAACGCCGGAATGCACGAACGTCCTGCAGAAGGACCGCGCCAAGCTGCTGCCGACCCTCGCCAGCCTCGAGGACGATCTGGTCGTGAACGGCCTGCGCGAGA
>CAKZJK010000007.1 GCA_936942565.1 uncultured Caulobacter sp.
CTCTATTGGGAAGAATACGGCCGCGCCGACGGTGAGCCGGTGATGTTCCTGCATGGCGGGCCGGGCGGCGCCTGCGCGCCGGTGATGTCGCGTTTCTTCGATCCGGACCGCTACCGCGTGATCCTGTTCGACCAGCGCGGCTGCGGCAAGAGCCGCCCGACCGTGGCCGCCGACGGCCCCGAGAAGGCGCTGGCGCACAACACGACCGACTACCTGGTCGCCGACATCAACGCCCTGCGCGACGCGCTCGGCATTACCGGCAAGATGCATGTCTTCGGCGGCAGCTGGGGCAGCACGCTGGCGCTGGTCTACGCGATCCGCCATCCGGACAAGGTCGCCTCGCTGATCCTGCGCGGCATCTTCCTGGGGTCCAAGGAGGACCTGCTCTACATGTACCAGGGCAACGCGGCGACCTTCGCCGAAAGGCCCTACGCCCTGACCGAGCCCGGCGCCTACATCGCCTATCCCGACGAGTGGAAGGCCTTCGTCGAGGTCATCCCCGCCGAGCTGCGCGACGACATGATGGCCGCCTACAAGGCGATCTTCGACAGCGTTCCCAGCACAGGGCCCGAGCGCCAAAGGCAGCTCGAGGCGGCGCTGGCCTGGTCGGTCTGGGAGGGGACGATCTCGAACATGATCCCGGCCGCCAGCGACCCGGGCAAGTTCGGCGAGGCCGAGTTCGCGCTGAGCTTCGCCCAGATCGAGGCGCACTTCTTCGCCCATGACCTGTTCCTGAAGGAAGGCGAGATCACCGACGGCGTCGGGGCGCTGAAGGACGTGCCGGTCCACATCGTCCACGGCCGCTTCGACCAAGTCTGCCCGCTGACTCAGGCTTCACGGCTGGTCGAGGCGCTGGAGGCGGCCGGAACGCCGCCGGCGACGTATGTGATCACCGACGCCGGCCACAGCGCCATGGAGGGCCAGACGGTGCTGGCGCTGACGGCGATCATGGATGGCTTGGAACGTATATAGAGGTAGTGCTCAATTCCTCGTCATCCCGGCCGGGATGACGAGGGTTGGGTAGACTTTAAGGAACACGTCGCCTGCTTTCCGGGTTGAACGGACTGGTTCAACGGCGCGGGTTGCCTGAAATGTCATCGCCAGTTTCAAGATCGGCCATCGCCGCTGGCATGCTGGCGCTGTGTCTCGGGGCGACAAGCGCCGAAGCCGGCGAGCGCCAGAAGACCGCCCCGAAAGTCCCCCAGACCTCTTCGGAAGCCAACACGGACAACCTGGGCTCGGCCGTTGTCGCGCCGCTGCGCGACATCAATGTCGTGCGGTCCGAGATTCCCGACCTGCTCGAGAAGGCGGTGGTCGATCCCTACGCGCCGCCAAAGACCGGCTGCGCGCCGTTGAAGGCCGAGATCGAGCAGCTCGACGCGGTGCTGGGCGACGACTACGACGACCCCAAGGATGACAACGAGGACGATAGCGTCTCCAGGCCCGTCCTGAGCGTCGTGGCCAGCACCATCACCGACGTCATCCCGATGCGCGGTTGGGTCCGCAGGCTCTCCGGCGCCGAGCGCCACGACCAGCAGGTGCGCGAGGCGATCAAGGCCGGCTTCGTGCGGCGCGGCTATCTGAAGGGCCTGATGAACGCTGGCTCCTGCCAGGGCGACCGTCTGGTCTACGTTTCCGCCAAGCCCGCGCCGAAGCCGCCGCTGGTCGCGGCCGAGGCCGTCCCGGTCCAGATCGCCGCCACGCCGGTCCCGCCGCCGGCGCCCGTCCAAGCGCCGCTGGCGCCGTTCACGAACATCACGCGCGTCGCGACCGCCGAGGGCGCGGTGGGCGTCCAGTAGGCCTCAGCCGCGCACGAAGATGTTGCGTAGCCACTGCGCGCCCGCCTTGGCGGCCTGGCCCCAGTCCTCGTCCTCGTCGATGGTCTCTGGCTTGTAGGTCCAGGGGTTGAGCAGCTTCAGGCGCGGAACCTTGGCGAAGGCCGCCGCCTCGCGGGTCGCCAGGGTCAGGCCGTGCTCGAGGGCCGTGGCGGCCAGCAGGGCGTCGCGGCCGTCGGCCAGCGGCACGCTCGCGCGGCGGCGGACCACGGCGGCGTCGATCGGCAAAACGCGGCCCTCGAAAGCGCGGGCGACGCGGTTGTCCAGCCAGTCGCGCAGGGCCGCGCCCTGCGTCTTGTCCTTGCGCTCGGCGCGGGCGATGGCGGTTTCCAGCTCCAGCAGGGTCAGGGCCGAGACGAACAGGCTGGCCCGCGCCGCGCCGGACGCCCAGGCGGTCAAGGCGGGATCCGCGCCACCGCTCTTGGCCTCGCGTAGGGCGTGGACGACCTCGGTGTCCAGGAGATGCATCAGCGGTCCCAGGTCTCGGACGCGCGGGCGGCCTTGAGGTCCAGCGGGGGCAAGGGCGCGGGCATGGCCAGCATGTCGACGATCGTCTCGGTCTGGCCGGTGAGGCGCCGATAGGTCTCGATGCTCATCAGCACGTGGGTCGGCTTGCCGCGGTCGGTGACGAACACCGGCTCGAGTCGGGACGCGCGCTTGGCCTGGCTGACGTCCTGATTGAACTCGCGGCTGGTGAGGACCTTCATCGCGCGCTCTAGGCTGAAAAATGACAAGGCTGTCTGTAGGTACGTTACTACATAGTGTTGTTCCGGCAACAGAAAATTCGCCAGCAAAAACAATCCGCTGACGGGCGTGTCAAAAACGCTTTCCGGGGATTGCGTGGGAGGCCGTTCTCTGGTCGGCATGGCGACAAGGCGCAAAGCCAAGACGATCCATTAGGGGCTAACACCAGTGTCCGACCTGCTCGCCGACACGCTGAAGACAGCGTCCGAAATCCTGTCGCCGCACGGTCCCGCCGCGCCGGCGGTGGCGCAGACCTACTCACCGGGCGACTTCAGCATCCATTTCTTCCTGCAGCTGGCCGTGATCCTGCTGGCCTGCCGCGTGGTCGGCTGGCTGGGCAAAAAGCTGCTGGCCCAGCCGCAAGTGGTCGGCGAGATGATCGCCGGCGTGATCCTCGGGCCGTCGCTGCTGGGTCTCTTGTTCCCCGATTTCCAGGCCGCGCTGTTCCCCAAGGAGACCAAGAACGTCCTGTACGTCGGCGCCCAGCTGGGCGTCGGGCTCTACATGTTCATGGTCGGGACCAGCTTCCAGGCGGGGCACTTCAAGGCCAAGGCCAAGAGCGCGATGAGCGTCTCGTTCGCCGGCATCGCCGCGCCGTTCCTGATCGCCGCGATCATCACGCCGTTCCTGCTGAAGGTCCCAGGCCTCTTCGCGCCCAGCATCAGCCAGGCCAACGCCACCCTGTTCATGGGCGCCTGCATCGCCCTGACGGCCTTCCCGATGCTGGCGAGGATCATCAACGAGCGCGGCCTGGCCAAGACCTCCCTGGGCACGCTGTCGCTGACGGCCGGCGCGTTTGACGACGCGGTGTCCTGGTGCGTGCTGGCCCTGGTGCTGGCGACCTTCGGCGGCGGGCCGGGGGTGGCGATCCTCGCCATCGGCGGCGGTCTGGCCTACGTGGTCTTGATGGTCCTGTTCGGCAAGCGCGTCCTCGCGCCGCTGGGCCGCATGGTCGAACGCGACGGCGAGATGAGCATGACCGTCCTGGCCCTGACCCTGATGGCCTTCTGCCTGTCTGCCTTCCTGATGGACGCGGTCGGCATCCACGCCATCTTCGGCGGCTTCCTGCTGGGCGTCTTCATGCCGCGCGGCCTGTTCGTCGAGGAGCTGAAGAAGAAGGTCGAGCCGATCGCGGTCGTGCTGCTGCTGCCGATGTTCTTCACCTATTCGGGCCTGAACACCCGGATGGACATGGTCAATTCGTTGGAGCTGCTGCTGATCGCCCTGGGCGTCCTGGCCTGTTCGATCCTGGCCAAGTGGGGCGCCTGCTACGCGGCCGCGCGCCTGACCGGCGAGAACCACGCCACGGCCATGGGCATCGGCGCCCTGATGAACTCGCGCGGCCTGATGGAGCTGATCATCATCAACATCGGCCTGCAGAAGGGCATCATCGGCCCGACCCTGTTCTCGATGCTGGTGCTGATGGCCATCGTCACCACGGTGATGGCGAGCCCGCTGTTCGAGGTGGTCTACGGCAAGAAGGCCCGCGCCAGCGGCGAGCTGGGCGCGGTCCCGGAAGGCGTGGGGGCGTAAGGCCCCGCGCTACTTCTTCGCCTCCTTCACCGCGTCCTTCAGTTCGCCCTGCTTCACGTTGCCGGCGACCTGGTCCTTCTTGCCCTCGGCCTTGAGGTCCTTGTCGCCGATGACTTCGCCGACACCGGACTGGACCTTGCCGACGGTCTCCTGCTTGCGGCCGGCCTCCTTGTCACAGGCGGCCAGGCCCGCCACGGCGAAGGCCAGCGTCAGGGGGAGGAGAAGGCGGGGGTTCATGGGCGGGCTCCGAAGCTTGGGTGTGTCGCGCTCTAGAACGCGAACGGAGCCGTAGCGATCCCGGCGGGCCTTAGGCCAGCGCCCGCGCCTCGAAGCCGAAGCGGTTGATCTGGGCGATCAGGTCGCGGTGGCTGGGCAGGTCCTGGGTGGCGCGATCGGCGAAACCGCGGATCTTGGCGAACAGCTTGGCCGCGCCGGCTGTGTCCGGAAACTCGTCGGCGCCGTCGGCGAGGTCCGTGTCAAAGCCCATGCCGTACAGAATGTACTGGTAGTTGAAGAAGGCGAAGGTCTCGAGATCCAGGATGAAGTCGAACCGCGCCGGCGGCCGGTGACGCCACTGCTCCAAGAGCTCGCGAAGCCGCTCTGGGATCGTGGCCGGATCGGTGTTCTCCCGCCAGAAGCGCTCGGGCCGGCGGCTGAGAGCATAG
>CAKZJK010000008.1 GCA_936942565.1 uncultured Caulobacter sp.
CGTCAAATACCAGCGCATCGCCCAGACCAAGGGCCTGCCAAGAGATAACCACTAGTCACAAGTAAGAGCTTTAGGGAGGCCGGCATGGCCAAGGTTTTCGGACGCGCCGTGCTGGCCGCGACCCTCGCGCTGGTCACGGGGGCGGGCCTGGCCCAGGCTCAGGTCTGGCGCTCGGACGCCGGCGACGGGACCTATCGCAATCCGCCGCTCTATGCCGACTATCCCGATCCGGACATCATCCGGGTCGGCGAGGATTTCTATTTCGCCTCCACGACCTTCGTGAACGCGCCGGGTTTGACGATCCTGCGCTCGAAGGACCTAGTGAACTGGGACATCGCGGGCCACGTGATGCCCAAGCTCACCGGTAATCCCAAATACGACCTCGCCGACGGCGGCGACTATCGTCACGGCGTCTATGCGCCGAGCCTGCGTTATCACAAGGGCCGCTTCCACATCGCCGTCACGCCGGTGGGACGCCCGACGCGCATCTATTCGGCCGCGGACGCGCGCGGGCCGTGGACGATGCATGAGCTGGATCGCGAGGCGTTCGATCCGGCCTTGTTCATCGACGACGACGGCAAGGCCTACATGGCCACCTCGATCGGGTCGGACGGGACGATCACGCTGCTGACGCTGAACGATGACCTGACCGCCGTCACGAACGCCCGCAAGATCCACTACATCAAGGGCGCCGAGGGCTCGAAGCTGATCAAGCGCGAGGGCTGGTACTACATCTTCAACTCCATCCCGCGTCGGCTGGGGATGACGGTCTCGCGGGCGCGCTCGCTTGACGGTCCCTGGGAGACCCGCGACCAGATCGACGACACCACCGGCGGCCACCAGGGCGCGCTGGTCGATCTTCCTGGCGGCGGCTGGTACGGCTTCGTCATGCGCGACTCCGGCGCGATCGGTCGCGTGACCAATATCAGCCCCGTCTTCTGGCAAGACGGCTGGCCGGTGTGGGGCACGCCCGACGCACCGGGCCGTGTCCCCGCGACCGCCGCCAAGCCGATCCTGGGCAAGCCCTTCGTCGAGCCGCCTAGCTCCGACGACTTCGGCAAGCCGAGGCTTGGCCGACAATGGCAGTGGAACCACAATCCCGACGACCGCCGCTGGTCGCTCGAGGAGCGTCCCGGATATCTGCGGCTGAAGGCGACCCAGGGCTCCGCGTTCTGGAGCGCGCGCAACACCCTGGTCCAGAAAGGGCAGGGCCCCAAGAGCCGCGCCGTGGTCAAGGTGGACGCCCGCGGCCTCGCCGTCGGAGACGCCTGCGGCTTCGGCACGTTCGGCAAATTCTCCAGCCAGGTCGTCTTGACCCGCGCGGCCAACGGACGGGGCGAGCTCGGCGCGCGCCTGATCGAGAGCACTCAGACCGGGCCCGTCACCACGCCGCGCGGCGCGACCGTCTCGGTCCCGCTGCAGGACCTCTGGCTGTCGGTCGAGATGGACTTCACCACCGACAAGTCCGTCCTGGCCTACAGCCTGGACGGCAAGGCGTGGACCAGCCTGCCGGGTGACTTCCCGCTAGCCTATGACTGGCGCACGGGGACGTTCCAGGGCGAGCAGTACGGGCTGTTCTGCTACAACCCGAAGGGTGGAGAAGGCCGGCTGGACATCGACAGTTTCACGCTGTCGAAGCCCTAGGGCTCACATCGCCGAGCGGGTGTCGTCGAGCGCCAGTTCGACCAGGGTGCGCATCGCGGCGCTGGCCGCCTCGGCGTCGCCGGCGGCGATGGCGTCACAGACCTTGGCGTGATCTGGCACCGGATCGCGGGGCAGGGCGCGCGAGCGCTGCTTGAACTCGGTCGTCCAGCTGACCGCGGCGCTGATACTGGCGCTGAGCGCGATCATCGCGTCGTTATGCGTCGCGCGCAGCAGGGCGTCGTGGAAGGCGCGGTCCGCCGCGCGGCCGGCCTCGGTCGCCAGGGTGTGGCGACGCATTCCGGCCAGGGCGTCCTTCATCGCCTTGATGTCGTCCTTGTCGCGCCGTTCGGCGGCGAAACGCGCGGCGGCGGGCTCGACCACCGAGCGCAGCTCGAAGAGATCGCGCACGAAGGTGATGTCCGGCTCCGACGCCGAGAAGGCCCAGGCCAGGACGGTAGGATCCAGGATGTTCCAGCGGCTGCGCGGCAGGACGCGCGTTCCGGCCTTCGGTCGGCTTTCGACCAAGCCCTTGGCGGTAAGGACCTGAACGGCCTCGCGATAGGCGCTGCGCGAGACGTCCAGCGCCTCGGCGTTGGCGATTTCGCCGGTCAGCTTCTCGCCCGGCGCGATCTGGCCCGAGACGATGGCCGTGCCGAGGTAGTGGGCGACGGCGCCGCGCAGACGCCGACCGGAGCCTCTCGTCGACTTGGGGATCGACTTGGTCTCAGGCTCTTCGGTCGGCATGCGTCAGACTCCTGGCGGCGTTCGGGGGTTCTATAAGCGCAACCGTGTCACCCTTGGCAAGTTACGACGCCGTCAAGGCTCAAGCTGGACGACAACGATCGACTTGGCGGGGATGTCCAGATCGAGACCCTTGGCGCCAGCCTTCGCCGAATATGGCTTTGGAACAACCGCGCCCGGCGCCTCGAACGTGTTGACCGCGTCGACCCTGGCCGCGGTCAGGACCTGTCCCTTGGCCGAGACGCTCTTGGCGCCCGCGACATTAGCCGCGATCCGCGCCGGACGCGCGGGATCGAGGTTCGTCACCGCCAGCCAGAGCTTGCCCTGGGCGTCGCGGGCGGCGATCGCGTCGACCCGGGGCAGGGTGATGTCGCCCTGCGCGTAGACGCCCTTGTCCAGGCTGACCGGAACGAAGGTCGCGTCCTGGAAGGGCAGGTACATCTTGTAGACGTGATAGGTCGGAGTCAGGACCATCTTGTCCTTGTCCGTCAGGATCATGGCCTGCAGCACGTTGATCATCTGAGCGATGTTGGTCATCCGCACGCGGTCGGCGTGGCGCGCGAAGATGTTCAGGTTCAGGGCCGCGACGATGGCGTCGCGCAGCGAGTTCTGCTGGGCCAGGAAGCCGGGATTGGTGCCCTCCAGCGGCGCCAGCCAGACGCCCCATTCGTCGACGGCCAGGGTCACCTTCTTCTCGGGATCGTACCTGTCCATGATCGCCGAGTGCTTGGCGATCAGGTCGTCCATGCCAAGCGTCTCCTTCAGGAGCTTGGCGTAGGCGGTCTCGTCGAACTTGGTGCTCGAGTACGACGGCGGCCAGCCACCGGTCGTGTAGGAGTGCAGGGACAGGCCTTCGATGTTCCAGGCCCAATCATGTGATTTCTGAGCCGCCATCACCGCCTCGGTATAGGCGGGATCGGCCTGGTTGGGTCCCACCGCGATGCGCTGCATCGCCTCGGTCCCGGTCTGCTTGGGATTGTAGTTCCGCACGAAACGGGCGTAGCGCTTCATCTCGTCGGCGTAGTACTCGGGGCGCATCGCGCCGCCGCAGCTCCAGCTCTCGTTGCCGATGCCCAGGAATTTGACCTTGTACGGCGCCGCGTGGCCGTTGGCGGCGCGCTCCTTGCCGGCGGTCGTGGCCGGATCGGCGGTCATGTACTCGACCCACTCGGCGGCCTCCTGGACCGTGCCCGAGCCGACATTGACCGAGACATAGGCCTCGCTTCCGATCTGGTCGACGAAGTCCATGAACTCGTCGGTGCCGAAGGTGTTGGGCTCGACCGCGCCGCCCCAGTTGGAATTGATCGTCTTGCGGCGCGCCTCGGCCGGGCCGACGCCGTGACGCCAGTGATACTCGTCGGCGAAGCAGCCGCCGGGCCAGCGAACGTTCGGAACCTTGATGGCGCGAAGCGCCTCGACGACATCCTTGCGGATGCCGCGAACATTGGGGATCGTCGAGTCCTTGCCCACCCAGACGCCGCCGTAGACGCCCGTTCCCAGATGCTCGGCGAACTGGCCAAAGATGTTCCGATCGATCTTGGCGCCCGGCGAGGCGGCTTCGATACGCAGCGGGATCGGCGCGTCCGCCCTTGTTTGGGCCACCGCCGGCGCGGCGAGCATCAGAGCGAAGGCGGAGACCGCCAGTGGACGGGCAAATCGGAACATGTCTTCTCCCCGGAACGCGCGACGTCGATCGGCGTGATGGCGCGCGCGGTAACCCGGCGTCGCTCGGTTCGCTTGGCGCGCGAGAGGCCGCGCGTCCCAAAATAATAGTCAGACAAATAGACGGGTCAAGTTGACAGCCTTTGCTGGCGCAACCCGAGGTGTCGGCGTGACGCCGCGGAGCGTCACGCCGACTTCACATCAGAACTTGAAGCGGACGCCCGCGCGGTAGGTCCGGCCAATGATGTCGTAGAGGGCCGGGTTGGCGTAGGAGGGCGACTTGGCTGGATCGCGGTCGAACAGGTTGTCGACCTTGACGTAACCGACCACGCCTTCGCGGATATTGTGGGATCCGCCGACGTCCACATAGAAGGCGCCAGGCATGAAGTTCTGGTCGATGGTCGGCGCGTTCGCCGTCGACACCGGGCAAGTCCCCGGCGCGCACACGACATACTGGTTGCCGTAGTTGCCGTTGCTGAACCAGCGCTCCTGCAGGGTCAGGGTGAAACGCTCGTTCTCGTAGCTCTGGATCGCCAGCCACTTCCAGTGCGGGGTCGCGCCGGTATTCACGCCGGCGGAGTCGGTCGGAATGGTGCCCGGCAGACCGGTGTCGGTCAGATACTCGCGGATATGGGTGGCCAGGGCGCGGAAGGTCAGCGACCCGTCCAGACCGAGCGGCTGTTGCCAGCGATAGCTGGCCTCGATGTCGAAGCCGGAGGTCTTGATCG
>CAKZJK010000009.1 GCA_936942565.1 uncultured Caulobacter sp.
GAGCTCAAGGATCAGGCGATCAACGAGCGACTGAAGCGCGAGACGCTGGACGTGACGCTGCCGGTCCGCTCCTCGCCGGCCGAGCGTGGCCGCATCCATCCGATCACGCAGATCATCGACGAGATCACCGCGATCTTCGGCGACATGGGTTTCTCGATCGCCGAAGGCCCGGATATCGAAACGGACTATTACAATTTCACGGCGCTGAATTTCCCGGTCGGTCATCCGGCGCGCGAAATGCACGACACATTCTTCCTGCCGCCCGACGCCAATGGCGAGCGCAAGGTGCTGCGCACCCATACGTCGCCGGTGCAGATCCGCACGATGGAGACGCAGAAGCCGCCGATCCGCATCATCATCCCCGGCAAGACCTACCGGCAGGATTCCGACGCCACGCACTCGCCGATGTTTCATCAGGTCGAGGGCCTGGTGATCGACAAGACGGCCAATGTCGCCAACATGCGCTGGGTGCTGGAAGAGTTCTGCAAGGCCTTCTTCGAAGTGCCTTCGGTCAACATGCGTTTCCGTCCGTCCTTCTTCCCCTTCACCGAGCCTTCGGTCGAGGTCGATATCCAGTGCGACCGTTCCGGGGACGTTATCAAGTTCGGAGAAGGCAAGGACTGGATGGAAATCCTCGGCTGCGGCATGGTGCATCCCAACGTGCTGCGCGCCGGCGGGCTCGATCCGGATGAGTATCAGGGCTTTGCTTGGGGTATGGGGCTCGACCGGATCGCCATGCTCAAATACGGCATGCCGGACCTGCGCGACATGTGGTCGTCGGACGTCCGCTGGCTGTCGCACTACGGCTTCAGCGCCTTCGCCGCGCCGAACCCGGCGTCTGGGCTCAGCTGATGCAACTGCCCGCCTGCGCGTTCACCGCCATGGACTGGTCCGACGTCACGCCCGTGGCGCATCCGGGCGAGACCGGCGAAGCCACCTGGCGGACCGTCCAGGTAGGCGACATGCGCATCCGCCGGGTCGACTATTCGCCTGGCTACCTGGCCGACCATTGGTGCGACCGGGGCCACGTGATCTTCGTCCTGGAAGGCGAACTGACCAGCGAGCTCAAGGACGGCCGGTCTACGACCCTGACCGCCGGCATGAGCTATCACGTGTCCGACTTCGGCGACGCGGCGCACCGCTCGTCGACCCGTGTCGGCGCGAAACTCTTCATCGTGGACTGACCATGAAATTCACCCTGTCCTGGCTCAAGGATCACCTTGAGACCACCGCCACCGTTCCCGAGATCGTCGCGGCCATGACCATGGCCGGGCTCGAGGTCGAGCACGTTATCGACCCGGCGACCAAGCTGAAGCCCTTCACGGTCTGCAAGATCGTCGAGGCCGCGCGCCACCCGAACGCCGACCGCTTGCAGGTCTGCCAGGTCGACACGGTCGACGGCCGCAAGGAGATCGTCTGCGGCGCGCCGAACGCCCGCGCGGGCCTGACCACCATCTACGCCCCGATCGGCGCCTATGTGCCGGGCCTGGGCGTGACCCTGGTCGAGAAACCAGTCCGCGGCGTCGTCTCGAACGGCATGCTCTGCTCGGCCGCCGAGCTGGAATACGCCAGCGAGAGCGACGGCATCATGGAGCTGGAGGGCAGCCTCGCGGTCGGCACGCCCGCCGTGGACGCCCTCGGCCTGGAAGCCGTCATCGACTTCGAAGTCACCCCCAACCGCCCCGACTGGCTGGGCGTCGCCGGCATCGCCCGCGACCTGGCCGCCGCCGGCGTCGGCAAGCTGAAGGACCTGTCGATCGCACCGGTCGCCGGAACCTTCCCCTGCCCGATCACCATCAAGGTGGACGGCGAGGCCTGCCCGGTGTTCGCCGGCCGCCTGATCAAGGGCGTCAAGAACGGTCCTTCGCCCAAGTGGCTGCAGGACCGCCTGACCGCCATCGGCCTCCGTCCGATCAACGCCCTGGTGGACGTCACCAACCTGATCTCCTACGACCGCGCCCGCCCGCTGCACGTCTATGACGCGGCCAAGCTGGTCGGATCCACGATCGAGGCCCGCCTGGGCCGCGGCAAGGCCGAGACCACGCCGGGCGACCAGCCTTCGACGGCCGAGCATCACGACGAGCAGCTGATCGCGCTGGACGGCAAGACCTACGACATCACGCCGGAAATGTGCGTGATCGCCGACGCCGAGGGCAACCGGCCGATCGGCCTGGGCGGCGTCATGGGCGGCGAGAGCACCGGCTGCTCGGACGACACGGTCGACGTCTTCGTCGAGAGCGCCTGGTTCGAGCCGATCCGCATCGCCCAGACGGGCCGCGCCACCGGCATCAACAGCGACGCCCAGTACCGTTTCGCCCGCACGGTCGATACCGGCTCGGTCGTTCCGGGCCTGGAGCTCGCCACCAAGCTCATCCTCGAGCTCTGCGGCGGCCAGCCGTCGGAGATCATCGTCGCTGGCGAGGCTCCGGCCGCGCCGAAGGGCTTCGCCTTCGACCCTGCCTATGTCGAGCAGCTGTCAGGCCTATCGGTCTCGACCGACCGCGCGCGCCAGATCCTGCTCGCCCTGGGCTTTGACGTGAAGGACGGCTCGCCCTGGACCGTCACGCCGCCGACCTTCCGCCGCGACGTCGAAGGCAAGGCCGACCTCGTCGAAGAGATCGCCCGCATCGCGGGATACGGCGCCCTGCCCTCGACGCCGCTGCCCGAGGCTCCGCGCGCCGTGGGCGGCATCCTGACGGCCAAGCAGGCCCGCGCCCGCGCGGCCCGCCGGGCCCTAGCCGCCGCCGGCTACGCCGAGGCCGTGACCTTCAGCTTCACCAGCCGCAAGACCGCCGAGCTGTTCGGCGGCGGTCAGGACGTGCTGGTTCTGACCAATCCGATCGCCTCGGATCTGGACTGCATGCGCCCGTCGCTGCTTCCCAACCTGATCGAGGCCGCCGGCCGCAACGCCCGCCAAGGCTTCCCGGACGCGGCCCTGTTCGAGATCGGCCCGACCTTCCACGGCGACAAGCCGAACGACCAGCGCACCGTCGTCTCGGCGATCCTGGTCCCCAAGGCCCCGCGCGGCTGGGACAAGGCGGCGCAAGGCGACGTCTTCACGGTCAAGGCCGACCTGCTGGCCCTGCTGGAAGAGCTCGGCGCGCCCGTCGCCTCTCTGCAGACGGCGCAAGGCTCGGCCTCGTCCTGGTGGCACCCGGGCCGCTCGGCGCGCCTGCAACTGGGCCCCAAGGCGGTGATGGCCGAGTTTGGCGAGATCCACCCGGCGGTCCTGAAGGCCCTGGACGTGGCCGGCCCGGTCTATGGTTTCGAG
>CAKZJK010000010.1 GCA_936942565.1 uncultured Caulobacter sp.
TCACCCGGCCAAGTTCCCCGAGGCCGTCGAGGCCGCCATCGGCGTCCCGCCGATCACGCCGCGCTCGACGCCGGACCTCTCCAAGAAGCCGGAGAAGTTCGAACGCCTGCCCGCCGACGGCGCGGCCGTGAAGGCGTTCGTGCGCACCTTCGCCGCGACGACCTGACGGCCGTCGTGGTCCGGAGTGGCCGTGGGGGCGTTTAGCGACTATATGCAGCGCCCCCTTCCTCTCCCCCTTTTCCGGGGGAGGCGTAAAAAGAGCTGAATGACCGCCACTCTCCGCACCCTGAAGAACGGCGTCCGCGTCGTCTGTGATCCGATGCCGGGCCTCGAGACCCTGGCGCTCAGCGTGGTGGCCGGCCGCGGCGCGGCCTATGAGGATCCCGCCCGGTCGGGCTGGTCGCACCTTCTGGAGCACATGGTGTTCAAGGGCGCGGGCCAGCGCTCGGCCCGCGACATCGTCGAGGTGATCGAAAGCGCCGGCGGCTCGATCAACGCCGCCACCGGCTATGAGCGCACCAGCTTCCAGGTGCGGGCCCTGAAGGGCGGCCTGGATCTGGGCATGGACGTGATCGCCGACCTCCTGCGTCGCCCGACGCTAGACCCCGCCGATCTCGCGCGCGAGAAGCAGGTCGTGGCCCAGGAGATCGCCGAGGCCGCCGACGCGCCCGACGACTACGTGTTCGACTTGATCCAGCGCGCCAGCTGGGGCGACCACCCGGTGGGCCGGCCGATCCTGGGCAGCGACGCGACGGTCGAGGCCGCCACGGTCGAGGCTTTGTCCGATTGGCGCGCCGCGCTCTACGCGGCCGACCGGCTGGTGGTCAGCGCCACTGGCGCGGTGGAGGAGGCCGAGCTGACGGCCGCGGCCGAGCGCGCGTTTGGCGACCTTCCGGCGACGCCAGGGGCGGCTGTTCCCGAGGCCGCGGACTTCATCGGCGGCCCCCAGAGCGAGGCCCGCAAGCTGGAGCAGTCCCACCTCGTCTTCATGCTGCCGGCCTGTGGTTCGCGCGACCAGGACTACTTCGCCCTGCGCATCTTCGCCGAGGTGCTGGGCGGGGGCATGTCCTCGCGCCTGTTCCAGGAGGCGCGCGAGAAGCGGGGCCTCGCCTACAATATCGACGCCTATGCCGACACCTACGCCGACCATGGCGCGCTGGGCATCTATGCCGGCTGCGCCGCCTCGGACGCGGTCGAGACCGCCAAGGTCTGCGCGGCCGAGGTCGAGAAACTCGTCGCCCATATCGACGACGCCGAGCTCGCCCGCGCCAAGGCCCAGTTGAAGGCGCACATGTTCATGGCGCGCGAGCAGCCCCTGTCGCGCGCCGAGCAGGGCGCCGGTCAGGTGCTCCTGTTCGATCGCCTCTACGCGCCGTCGGAGCTGGCGGGCGAGGTCGACGCCGTGACCGCCGAGGACGTGGCGCGGCTCGGGCGGCGCCTGCTGTCCGGCCAGCGA
>CAKZJK010000011.1 GCA_936942565.1 uncultured Caulobacter sp.
GGGACGGAAGCGCGACACCCCGAGGATCGTGCCAATCAGTCCGAAGGTCGCCACGACCTCGGAGAAGGCCTGAGCGCCGCCGCTTCGTAGTTTGGCCGACGCCTGAAGGATGGGCTCGCCGAACATGGCGTGGGCGATCCAGACACCCAGCACCGCGCCGCCGACCTGAGCGGCAACGTAGGCGAGGGCGAGGGGCGGGGTCAGGTCGCGCCGCAGCGCCGCGATCAGAGTCACCGCTGGATTGAAGTGCGCGCCCGAGATCGGCCCGAAGATCCAGATCAGCACGACCAGCGCCGCGCCGGTGGCCAGGGTGTTGCCCAGCAGGGCGATCGCTGTGTTTCCCTCCGCCAGCCGCTCTCCCATGACGCCGGAGCCGACCACGACCGCGAGCAGCAGCGCCGTTCCCAGGCCCTCCGCGGCAAGCCCGCGAGACATGCCGAAGCTCATGACGGGCGGCTCGGTCGCGGCGCGCAAGCCGAGGCGCAAGACGTCGCGCGCTCCAGCGCCGCGCTGAGCGGCCCGCAGACCTCTGGCGCGCCGTCGCAGCAGTCTTCCAGCAGAAAGCCCAGTATCCCGCTCATCGCGTCATAGTCCGCGGCATAGATGATCGAGCGCCCCTCGCGGCGGGAGGTGATCAGGCCCGCGTGGGAGAGGATGTTGAGGTTCGCCGAAAGGCTGTTGGGCAAGACGTTCAATGTCCTGGCGATCACGCCCGCCGCGAGCCCCTCGGCGCCGGCTTTCGTCAGGAGGCGATAGATCGCCAGGCGAGCCTCGTGGCCGAGGGCCGATAGCATTCGAATGGCGGTGAATGATTCCATATTTCCATGATATTCGAAGTGTATGATCATTCAATGACGGCCGGGCGTTCGCCGCGACGGACGGTCGCGGCGGGGGGCGCGAAGCCTTGCTCCGGGCAACTCCTAACGCCTCGTTAACCATATTCCGCCCAAGCTGACGCCCTCGATTCCACGGCCTTCGCGGCCGATTCCCACGAGGCTTTTGATGACGGGCGCCGAGGTTCTGGATGTCGGCCGGGACGCGATCTGGCTGACGCTTAAGCTATGCGCGCCCGTGCTGATCGTGGGTCTGGTGGTCGGCGTCGCCATCGGCCTGTTCCAGGCCCTGACCCAGATCCAGGAACAGACGCTCGTCTATGCGCCGAAGATCGTCGCGATCTTCGTCTCGCTGCTGATCTTCCTGCCGATGATGGGCGCCCTGATGAGCGCCTTCATGCGCCAGATCGCCGCCCGCATCGCGGGCATGTAACGGAAGGGCAGGGGGCGTGAACGCGTTCGCCACGGCATTTCAGGTCTATGTCGCCGCCCTCGTGTTCTCGCGGGTGGGCGCCATGGTCATGACCATGCCCGGCATCGGCGACCAGACCGTGCCGCCGCGCATCCGCCTGTCTTTCGCCCTACTGATGGCGCTGCTGCTGGGCCCGCTGGTCCAGGACACCGTGCCGCCGATCCCGACCACGCTGGGCGGCCTGGTCGGCGCGGTGATCCACGAGATCCTGATCGGCCTGATGATCGGCTCGGTGCTGCGACTGTTCATGATCTCGCTGACCACGGCCGGCGAAATCATCTCGCTGCAGACCACCCTGTCCTTCGCCCAGACCACCAACCCCTCGATGCAGGGATCGAGCACGGCGGTGGCGACCTTCCTGTCGATGATGGGTTTGACGCTGGTGATGGCGACCGGGCTGCATCACCTGTTCATCGGCGCGATCGTCAAATCCTACACCCTGTTCCCGTTCACGCGCGCCGTGCCGGTCAATGACGCCGTCACCCTGGCCGTGCGGACGGTGGCGGAGGCGTTCTCGCTGGGCGTCCAGTTGGCCGCGCCCGTGATCGTCTTCTCGCTGGTCTTCAACCTCGCCACGGGCCTGGTCGGCCGGGTCATGCCCGCCTTCCAGATCTTCTTCGTCGCTTCGCCGCTCAGCGTGATCCTGGGCCTGTCGCTGCTGGCCCTTTCGTTGGGCGGCATCGCCATGGTCTGGACCGACCGCTATCGCGCGCTCCTGCAGGTCTTCGCTTAAGGGGCGCGCATGGCGGACGATACGGATCCCGAGTCGAAAACAGAAGAACCGTCGGCGAAGCGGTTAGCGGACGCGCGCGCCAAGGGCGACGTCGTCAAGTCCGCCGACATCCCGCAGCTGGCCTCGCTGGTCGGCGCCGTCTCGGTGGTGATCCTGGCCGGTGGCTGGCTGACCCGCGACCTTTCGGCCGCGCTCTATCCCTTCATCGCCCACGCCGGCACGATCGATCTGACCAGCGGCGGCGCGATGGTGGTGATGAAGCAGGCGACCATGGCCGCCCTGCCGCCGCTGATCCTGGTGATGCTGGTCTCGGCCTTCGCGGGGGCGATCGCCCACATCGCCCAGTCCGGTTTCCTGCTGACGCCGGAAAAGCTGAAGCCCGATTTCAACAAGCTCGACCTGGTCAAGGGCCTGGGCCGCATCTTCGGCATCGACGGCTTCGTCCAGTTCGCCAAGTCCGCGGTGAAGTTCCTCGTCACCGGCCTGATCGCCTGGATGGTGCTGAAGCCGCATGTCGGGGAGGTGCGCAACCTGGTGGGTCTCGACCCCGCCGCCATGCTTCCCGAGGCGATGAAGCTGTCGAAGTCGCTGCTGGTCGCCGTGATCATCTTCCTGACCGGCACCGCGGCCTTCGACTGGTTCTGGCAGCGCCAGCGCTTCATGAACCGGATGCGGATGACCCTTCAGGAGGTCAAGGAAGAGTTCAAGCAATCGGATGGCGACCCGCACATCAAGGGCAAGCGCCGTCAGATCCAGATGCAGCGTTCGCGGCAGCGGATGATGCAGCAGGTGCCCAAGGCCACCGTGGTCGTGATGAACCCGACCCACTACGCCGTGGCGCTGAAGTACGAGGCCGGCGAGACGCCCGCGCCGCTTTGCGTGGCCAAGGGCGTCGACGAACTGGCCTTGAAGATCCGCGCCATCGCCGAGGAGCATGGCGTGCCGGTGCTGGAGGATCCGCCCCTGGCGCGGGCCCTCTACGCCAGCGTCGAGGTCGACGAGGAAATCCCCGTCGAGCACTTCGAAGCGGTGGCCAAGGTCATCAGCTTCATCCTCAACGGCAAGAAGCCCCAGTCCCGGGCCCGCCCGCTGTAGGCCTCATTCCGAAAAAAAGACCTAGCCCTCGGGAAAAGGTTATTGTTTCAACGATCTCCGGTGAGTCGCGGGCTCGCCGTAACCAAGGTATTCATGCCGCCGATGGCCGATCTTCAGCTTCAGGACAAAGCCTTGGCCGGCGCGGGGCGACGGCGCTTCGATCCGTGGCTGGCGGGCGCGGCGCTCTTCTTCCTGGCGGCCGCCGGTTTTTCGGCCGCGCCGGCGCTGAAGGCGGGACCGTCCACCCTGGCCGGCCTCCTGCTCTTGCTGGGCGTGGCGGGCGTCGCGGTGCTGGGCCTGCTGGCCATTCGCGGAACCGCGCAGAGCGGCGACGACGCGGACCAGGCCGAGACCTTCATCGCCGCCTTGAGCGAACCGGCCAGCCTGGCCGCGCCGGATGGCCGAGTGCTGGCCGCCAATGCCGCCTGGCGGACCCTGATGGGCTCGCAGCGCCGTCTCCCCAAGGGCGTGGCCGGCGCCGGACTGTTCGCGGCGATGATCCAAGCGCGCGACGGCGAGATGGCCGAGGGCGCTCTGCGCGCCGGCGACATCGATCACCTCGCCAAGGTCTCCTGCCTGCCCGGCGGTCGCTTGCTGATCCGCCTTTCGCCCGTCGCGAAGCCCGAGCCCGTGGCCGAGCCGGTCGCGCCCGCCCCGGTCGCCGAGCGCGCCGCGCCGCCCCCCAATTCGCTGGACGCCTTCGCGGGCGCCTCGCCTTTCGGCGCCGCCTTGCTGGAAGGCCTGGAGCCGTTCACCTCGCGCGTGCTGGAGGCCAATCCGGCCCTGACGACCATGACCGGCGCCAAGGCTGGCGTGGTGTTCGGCGATCTCATCGACGCCGCCTCGCGCGCCGACGCCGAGACGCGTCTGGCCGAAGGCCGCG
>CAKZJK010000012.1 GCA_936942565.1 uncultured Caulobacter sp.
CCGTCGTCTCTTCGAGCCGACACCTCCCCCGCTGGGGGGAGGATTTACGAGCGTTCGTGGCGCTCTATGATCCGCGTATCCCCAATAGAATCCAGCAAAATCAATTACTTCTCGCTTTTACGCGCCGCTAGATCATCCGCGTAAAAACCGCATCCATACTCTTCCTCACCCGATGGCTCGGAAGGGACGTCCGGCCGGCGATCGTGACGGCTGTCGGGGGTGGTCGAGCGGGATCGAGGTTCGGGCTGAAATCGCCC
Source organism: uncultured Caulobacter sp. (assembly GCA_936942565.1). Lineage (GTDB taxonomy): Bacteria > Pseudomonadota > Alphaproteobacteria > Caulobacterales > Caulobacteraceae > Caulobacter. The sequence continues at coordinate 258 of CAKZJK010000012.1, forward strand.
GAACGGTCTGGGGACCGGGTCGCCAGCCCGGCCCGCCCGTCGGGGGCCTCTTTCGGAAGCGGGTTAAGACCCCGCGCGTCGAAGGCTCACCGGATAACGATCGCGCGGAGCGTCTGGCTTCGTCGAAACGGTAACACCTCTATCCTCATCCGGACGAATGTCCGGGCGCTCCGCATCCCCTTCCATCCCTTCAGCGAGCGATCGCGTGAAGCGGTGAGGACGCGCGCCTGCCTTGTTTCTGGTCGCGTCGTCGCTTTCCTATTCGCCACCCCATTGCTGACTCCCCGTGGCGCGAACCGGTGCTATGACTCCCGCGCCATTGGGGAGAGTCCTTGCTCATGTATCGTCGCTTGCTGGCCGCTTCGGCCGTTTTCGCCCTGCTTTCGGGCGTCGCCCACGCTCAAACCGCTGCTCAGAAGCAGGGGATCAAGGACTACTTCGCGGGTGATCCCGTCGCCACCGCCGAAGCGCTGCGTGACAAGGCGCTGCTGGATCGCACCGCCTGGGACATCACCGAGGACCTGACCACCAATATCGGTCCGCGCCTGGTCGGCTCGCCGGCCATGGAGCGCGCCAAGGACTGGGGCGTGGCCAAGTTCAAGGCTCTGGGCTTCACCAACGTCAAGGTCGAGGAGCCGTCCTGGACGCGCGGCGAGGAGAGCGCTCAGCTGATCGCGCCCTATCCGATGAAGCTGGACATCGTCGGCCTGGGCCGCACCGTGCCGACCCCGGCCGCCGGGATCGAGGCCGAGGTCGCCCTGTTCCGCACCTATGCCGAGATGATCGCCGCCCCCGAGGGCGCGCTGAAGGGCAAGATCGCCGTCATCACCCAGCCGATGGTCCGCGCCCAGGACGGGTCGGGCTATGGCGTGGCCGGGATCTCCCGCCGTTCGGGCCCGACCGAGGCCGCCAAGCGCGGCGCCGTCGCCCTGCTGATCCGTTCGGTCTCGACCTCGGACTCCACCGTGCCCCACACCGGCGTCACCGGCTTTGGCGAGGGCGTCGTGACCATCCCCGCCGCCGCCATCGGCGTGCCCGAGGCCGAGCAGCTGGAGCGTCTGGCCAAGAAGGGCCCGCTGCGCATCAAGCTGAAGCTGGCCTCGACCGTCGATCCGAACGATGTGGCCTGGAACATCTCGGGCGAGATCAAGGGCTCGGAAAAGCCCGACGAAGTGATCGTCATCGGCGGCCACCTGGATAGCTGGGACGTCGGCACCGGCGCCCTGGACGACGCCACGGGCATCGGCATCACCACGGCCGCCGCCAAGCTGATCGGCGACCTGCCCAAGCACCCAAAGCGCACGATCCGTGTCGTCATGTGGGGCTCGGAGGAAAGCGGCGGCTCGTCGGAGGCCTACATCGCCGCGCACAAGGACGAGGTTCCCAAGATCGTCCTGGCCGGCGAAAGCGACAGCGGCGCCGACCGGATCTACGCCCTGAACCTGCCGGCCGGCGCGACCAGCCACCCGTTGGCGACGACGGCGGCGAACGTGCTGGCGCCGCTGAAGATCTATGTCAGCCGTCAGCCCGCCACCCACGGCGGCGCCGATATCGAAGGGCTGGAGAAGGCCGGGGTTCCGTCGTTCGCGCTGGAACAGGACGCCAGCCGCTACTTCGACTACCACCACACGGCCGACGACACCCTGAACAAGGTCGATCCGCTGCAACTGGCCCAGAACGTCGCCGCCTGGACCAGCCTGATCTACCTGGTCGCCGACAGCGACATCGACTTCCGCGCGCTGAAGGCGGCGGCTCCGGCGGCGGCGCACTAGGCGTTTAAGAGCGCCCCCTCCGTCTCGTCGCTTCGCGCCGATCCACCTCCCCCGCTTCGCTAGGGAGGATGATTATCCTCCTCGCCCGTGAAACGGGGGAGGTGGCGCGATGCGAAGCTTCGCGACGGAGGGGGCGCTTGAGCGTCTTGCGGTTGGCAGGCGCGTTCGGGCTGACTAGGAGTGGCTGAACGCTAAAGCCCTCCAAAGAGTCTCCCGCCAAATGACCCAGCAGCCCCTCTCTGGCCGCCACATCGCCGTCCTGCTGGGCGGGCCCTCGTCGGAACGCAAGGTCAGCCTGGTCTCGGGCGCCGAATGCGCCGACGCCCTGGAGCGGCTGGGGGCCAAGGTCACGCGGATCGACGCGGGCCCCGACATCGCCCAGGTGCTGACGGCCGCCAAGCCCGACCTCGTCTTCAACGCCCTGCACGGCGAATGGGGCGAGGACGGCTGCGTCCAGGGCGTGCTGGAAACCCTGAAGCTTCCCTACACCCATTCCGGCGTCCTGGCCTCGGCCCTGGCGATGGACAAGGCCAAGGCCAAGGCCGTGCTGGCGGCGGCCGGCGTCGTCGTGCCCGGCGGCGGCCTCTTCAACCGCCACGACGTGGCCCGAGATCACGTCCTGCCGCCGCCCTACGTGGTCAAGCCGAACGCCGAGGGCTCGTCGGTCGGGGTGTTCATCGTGAAGGAAGGCGCCAACCGTCCTCCGGAGGAAGTCGGCGCCCCGTCGTGGACGTTTGGCGAGGAGGTGATGGTCGAGCCGTACATCCGCGGCCTCGAACTGGCGGTCGCGGTGATGGGTGAGGCGAATGGTCCCAGAGCCCTCGCGGTCACCGATATTCGTGCATCCACAGGTTTTTATGACTACGAGGCCAAGTACTCGGAAGGGGGCTCGATCCACGTCCTGCCGGCCCCAATCCCCGATGGCGTAAGGGATCGCGCCATGCGGATGGCCGAGTTGGCCCATACCGCTCTTGGTTGTCGAAGTGTGACTCGGTCCGATCTTCGTTATGACGACATTAACGACATTCTGGTCCTTCTAGAGGTCAATACGCAGCCCGGCATGACTCCGACCTCGCTCGCTCCCGAGCAGGCCGCCCACGTCGGGATTCCGTTTGATCAGTTGGTTCTATGGATCGTGGAGGACGCTTATGCCCGCCGTAACGCGGGGGGGACCGCCTAAGCCTAGGCGACCCCGGGCCGAAGCGCCCGCAAGTCCGAGCAAGGGTCGGGCCGCGCCGCGAGGCGCGCAGCCGGCCGCCAAGCTGCACGCCGCAAAGGGCGTGGGTCTCTCGCCCACGGTCGCCCTGAGCGTGGCGGGCGCGGCCTTGGGTCTCGGACTGGTGGTGATGTTGGCCACAGGGCACCGCGCCGAGCGTATCGGCGCGGCGATGGCGCATGGCGTCGACGGCGCGTTCGCCTCGGCCGGGTTCAAGCTGAAGACCGTCCATATCCGGGGCGCTTCGGCGACCGCCCAGGCCGACATCCTGAAGGCCTCGGGCCTTTACCTCGACCAGCCGACGCTGGGCATGGACCTGGCGGGTGTCCGCCAGCGCGTGCAGGGCGTGGGCTGGGTCAAGGACGTCCAGGTCGTGCGGATGCTGCCGGACACGGTGCTGATCTCCGTCCAGGAGCGGCCGGCGCTGGCGGTCTGGCAGAACCAAGGCCGGATGAAGGTGATCGACGCCGAGGGGCGGGTGATCAACGAGGCCGACCCCGCGCGTTTCCCCCAGCTGCCGCTGGTGGTGGGGCAGGGCGCCGACCAGGCCGCGGGCCTGATCCTGCCGGCTGTGGCCTCGCGGCCGCGTCTGCGGGATCGGCTGGAAGCGCTGGTGCGGGTGGACGACCGCCGCTGGGATCTTCGGCTGAAGGACGGATCGCTGATCCAGCTTCCGGCCATTGACGAAGAATCCGCGCTGATTCAATTGGATCAGCTCGACCAGCGGCAGAGAATCCTGGACATGGGTTTCGCGCGGATCGATCTGCGCGACCCCGAAATGGTGGCTGTGAGACCTCGCGACGCGGCGCTGCCTGGGCAGCCCGCGGCCGGCGGGGCGTAATGTGGTTGATGGGCTGAGGTGACGATAGCGATGTCGCGAATGGAGGACCGGAAACAGGCTCGCGAGGGCCTGAAGGCGACGCTTGTGCGCCAGCCCGCCATCGCGGCCGTCGATCTGGGCGCGTCGAAGGTGACGTGCTTCATCATGAAGCCCGACGGCGTTCACCGCGAGAACCGCACGCTGACGACCTCGGGCGTCGGCTATGTCCAGTCGCGCGGCGTGCGCGGCGGCGCGATCGTGAACCTCGACGAAGCCGCCCAGGCCATCGCCCAGGCCGTCGAGCGCGCCGAGACCGTGGCCGGCGTCAACGTCCAGGGCGTCAGCGTCTGCACGGCCGGCGGCCAGCTGGCCAGCCACCGCGTCCACGCCCAGGTGTCGCTGGGCGCCCGTCCGATCTCGGACGGCGACCTGTCGCGCGCCATCGCCTCGGCCCTGGCCCAGGTGCGTATTCCCGGCCGCAAGCCGATCCACCTCCTGCCCATCGCCTGGTCGGTCGACGGCCAGCGCGGCATCCGCGATCCGCGCGCCATGTTCGGCCGCCTGCTGGGCCTGGAGCTGCTGGTCGTCTCGGTCAACGAGAACATCTTCCACACCCTGGCTCACTGCGTCGAACGCGCCCACCTCTCCTTCGAGGGCATCGTCGCCGCGCCGTTCGCTTCCGCGCTCGCCGCGCTTGAAGAGGACGAGATGGACCTGGGCGCCGTCTGCATCGACATGGGCGGCGGCTCGACCTCGGTGGCGGTGTTCAACAACGGCGCGCTCTGCCACGTCGACAGCCTGGCCGTCGGCGGCGGGCACGTGACACAGGACATCGCGCGCGGCCTGCAGACCTCGGTCGTCGGCGCCGAGCGCATCAAGACCCTGCACGGCAGCGCCATCGCCTCGGCCAACGAGGACCGCGAGATGATCGAGGCGCCGCCGCGCGGCGACGATCCGGGCGCGGGTCCGGTCATCGCGCCGCGCTCCCTGCTCAAGGGCATCATCCAGCCGCGCGTCGAGGAGACGCTGGAGCTGCTGCGCGAGCGCCTGAAGGCTTCCGGCGCGCCGGTCGAGCCGGGCGCGGGCATCGTGCTGACCGGCGGCGCCAGCCAGCTGGCCGGCGTGCGGGAAGTGGCCGTGCGCGTCTTCGATCGCCCCGTGCGCCTGGGGCGTCCGCGCCGCGTGCCGCACCTGGCCGACGCCGCCTCGGGCCCGGCCTTCTGCGCGGCCGCCGGCACGCTGCACCGCACGGCCTTTGGCCCGCGCGAGGCCGTATCGTCCAAGGCCTTGGCCGGCGGCGTCGCTCGCAAGCGCCCTCTGGATCCGAACGCCAGCCCGATCTCGCGCGCCGCCGCCTGGCTGCGCGACAACCTCTAGACTGGGGCGTCGTCCCGGCTCCAAACCTTAAGCGTGATTAACTCTACTGTTTAACTTTAAAGGCCCCTCGGACCACCTCGGACGGGCCTTTTTTGCTGCTTTAAGCGTGGCTATTCGTCAGAATAGAGACTCAGCGGCGTTCGGTCGCAGATATCCGTGGATGCTGTCAGAGCCTTTGGTTCCCTTGGGTTTTCTGTTGATAGACCACAATTTATCCCAAGGTCGCGCTCGACCAGACCCCGACTCAGATTATGCAGTTAACCGCCGATTAACGATGGTGGTTGTTCTGTTAACACGATCGTCGAGGCATCCCCGGCGATTGGGTGTCGCCGAGGTCTAATTTGACGATTTCGGCGTTAGGACGCGAGGGTCCCATGGCTATTTCTCTTTCCGCGCCGCGTACGACCGAGCTGAAGCCGCGCATCGTGGTCTTTGGGGTCGGCGGCGCTGGCGGCAACGCCGTGAACAACATGATCGAGGCGGGCCTCGAGGGTGTCGAGTTCGTGGTGGCCAACACCGACGCGCAGCAACTGCAGTTCGCCAAGACCGATCGGCGGATCCAGCTGGGCGTGCAAGTGACGCAAGGCCTGGGCGCCGGCGCGCACCCGGAAGTGGGAATGAGCGCCGCGGAAGAGTCCTTCCCCGAGATCGGCGAGCACCTCGACGGCGCGCACATGGTGTTCATCACCGCCGGCATGGGCGGCGGCACCGGCACCGGCGCGGCCCCGATCATCGCCAAGTGCGCTCGTGAGCGCGGCATCCTGACCGTCGGCGTCGTGACCAAGCCCTTCCACTTCGAAGGTCGTCACCGCATGCGTCTGGCCGACAGCGGCATTCAGGAGCTGCAGCGCTACGTCGACACCCTCATTGTCATCCCGAACCAGAACCTGTTCCGCGTCGCCAACGAACGCACGACCTTCGCCGAAGCCTTCGGCATGGCCGACCAGGTCCTGCACTCGGGCGTCCGCTCGATCACCGACCTGATGGTCCTGCCGGGCCTGATCAACCTCGACTTCGCCGACGTCCGCACGGTCATGACCGAGATGGGCAAGGCGATGATGGGCACCGGCGAGGGCACCGGCGAAGACCGCGCCCTGATGGCCGCTCAAAACGCCATCGCCAATCCGCTGCTGGACGAAGTCTCGCTGAAGGGCGCCAAGGCCGTGCTGGTCAACGTGACCGGCGGCATGGACATGACCCTGCTGGAAGTCGACGAGGCCGCCAATGCGATCTCGGACCAGGTCGATCCGGAAGCCAACATCATCTTCGGCGCGGCCTTCGATCCGTCGCTGGAAGGCGTGATCCGCGTGTCGGTGGTCGCCACGGGCATGGACGGCGCCTCGATCGCCCAGATCGAGCCCAAGCCGGTCACCCGCAACACCACGACCCAGCCGCTGATCGCCGACACGGCCCGCGCGCCGGCTCCGCAGCCGGAACCGGCCCGTCCGACCGCTCGCTATGAAGCCGCGCGTCCCGCGGAGCGTCCCTCCACGGCGTTCTCGTCGGCCTTCGCGCCGGAATCCGCGCCGGCCCCGGCTCCCGAACCCGAGATTGTCATGTCGGCCCCTCAGCCGGAGCCGGAAGCCGAGCTCTACTACGAGGAGCCGACCGTAGCTGAAGAACCGCGCGTGGCCCAGCCGACGGCCCGGCAGGTGAACCGCATCGTCGACCCGCTGGTC
>CAKZJK010000013.1 GCA_936942565.1 uncultured Caulobacter sp.
AAGCCCAGCACCGCCTCAAGCCCATCCAGTTGGTCCAGGCGGCGGTCGTCCATCAGCGCCTCCAGCCGCGCCTGCAACCGGGCGATCAGGGCCTCGATCAACCCCTGCTTGGATCCGAACCGCTGGGTGACGAGCCCGCGGCTATAGCCGGCCCTTAGTCCAATGTTCTCGAAGGTGGCCGCCGCCACGCCCTGCTCGGCGATCAGCTCGGCGGCGGCGCGCAGCAGCTCGGCCTCCGACTGCTGGCGGCGGTCGGACTGGGTGCGGCGCTCGGGAACCTTAAGGGACGATGTCATCTTGCCGAACTTAGTTATTTGTTGGACAACAAGCAAATAATTGAGATGGCCGCGAAGCCATCCTTGGGAGGAGCCAGGAGGCCCGCATGACGATCCCCGCCGACATCGCCAAGGACATTGTCGACCCCACCGCCTATGCCGACGGCGATCGCGTCGACCAGGCCTTCGCTTGGCTGCGCAAGGAAGCCCCGCTGGACGTCGCCCAGCCCGAGGGCTTCGATCCATTCTGGGTCGTCACGCGCCACGCCGACATCCTGGAGGTCGAACGCCAGAACGAGCTGTTCCACAACGGCGACCGCGCCACCGTGCTGACCACGATCGAGGCCGACCGCAAGGTGCGCGAGATGATGGGCGGGTCCCCTCACCTGGTGAGGTCGCTGGTGCAGATGGATACCCCGACCACTTCGCCTACCGCAAGATCACGCAAGGGTCCCTGCTGCCGCAAAACCTGCGCGCGCTGGAGGCCCGCATCCGCGAGATCGCCCGCGGCTTCGTCGACCGCATGGCCGAGCACGGCGACCGCTGCGACTTCGCCCGGGACGTCGCCTTCCTCTACCCCCTCCACGTGATCATGGAGGTGCTGGGCGTCCCCGAAAGCGACGAGCCTCGCATGCTGAAGCTGACCCAGGAGCTGTTCGGCAACGCCGACCCGGACTTGAACCGCTCGGGCAAGACGATCACCGACGCCGGCGAGGGCGTCGACAGCATCCAGTCCGTGGTCATGGACTTCATGATGTACTTCAACGCCATCACCGAGGACCGCCGGGCCAAGCCACGCGACGACCTGGCCAGCCTGATCGCCAACGGCAAGATCAACGGCGAGCCGATGGGGCATCTGGAGGCGATGAGCTACTACATCATCGCCGCCACGGCGGGCCACGACACCACCTCCTCGACCACCGCCGGCGCGCTGTGGGCCTTGGCCGAAAACCCCGACCAGTTCGCCAAGGTGAAAGCCGACCCGTCGCTGATCTCGGGCCTGATCGAGGAGTCGATCCGCTGGGTCACGCCGGTGAAGCACTTCATGCGCACCGCCACGGCCGACGCCGAGCTGGCCGGCAAGAAGATCGCCAAGGGCGACTGGCTGTTCCTGTCCTACCCGTCCGGCAACCGCGACGAGACGGTGTTCGAGGATCCTTTCAGCTTCAAGGTCGACCGCACGCCCAACAAGCACATCGCGTTTGGCTACGGCGCGCACATCTGCTTGGGCCAGCACCTGGCGCGGATGGAGATGCGGGTGCTGTGGGAAGAGCTGCTTTCCCGTATCGACAGCGTCGAGCTGGACGGGACGCCCACCCGCATGACCGCCAACTTCGTCTGCGGCCCCAAGTCGGTGCCGATCCGCTTCAAGATGCACTGAGGCGGGGCGATGAGCGCTGAACCCTTCAAGGTCTGGCAGTGCCGCACATGCGGCTACATCTACGACGAAGAACAGGGCGACCTGGGCGAAGACCTGGCGCCCGGCACGCGCTGGGCCGACATCCCCGCCGGCTGGATCTGCCCCGCGTGCGGCACACCGAAGTCCGACTTCGACATGATCGAGCTGTAGAAAAGCGCGCGCGCCCCTTCCGCTCGAAGCTTCGCAACACGATGTTCGTTGGCGAGCGGAAGGGAGACCCTCATGAGCGCGAAGTTTCACCTGGCCCAGGTCAATGTCGGACGCTTGAGGGCGCCGATCGATCACCCGATGATCAAGGACTTCGCCGACAACCTCGATCGCATCAACGCGCTGGCCGAGGGCTCGCCCGGTTTCGTCTGGCGGCTGAAGGGCGATGGCAACAACGCCACGGACCTGGCGATTGGCGACGACCCTCTGTTCATCCCCAACCTCTCGGTCTGGACCGACATCCCGTCCCTGGGCGCCTTCGTCTATCGCAGCGGCCACATCGAGATCATGCGCCGCCGCCGTGAGTGGTTCGAGCACATGGACCTCTACATGGCGCTCTGGTGGGTCCCGGCCGGCCACACGCCGACCGTTGAAGAGGCGCTAGAGAAGCTGGCGCTGCTGGAAGCCCACGGTCCGACGCCGGCCGCCTTCACCTTCAAGTCGCCCTTCCCGCCTCCGAGCGGCGAGGCGGTCGAGCCTGAATTGGATGAGTGCGCGTAATATCCGTCCTGCGTGACTGACATTCCCTCCGAACGGTGCTACAGGCCCGCGCCATGAAAGCCGCCGTCGTCGTTTTTCCGGGTTCGAACTGCGATCGTGACTGCAAGGTCGCCATCGAGCGCTCCGCTGGGGCGCGTGTCGAAATGGTCTGGCACCAGGAGACGGCGCTGCCGGACGACCTTGATCTGATCGTCCTGCCCGGCGGCTTCTCCTACGGCGACTATCTGCGCTGCGGCGCCATGGCGGCGCTGAGCCCCGTCATGAAGGAAGTCGTCGACGCCGCGAACAAGGGTGTCGCGGTCGTGGGCATCTGCAACGGCTTCCAGGTCCTGACCGAGGTCGGCCTGCTGCCCGGCGCCCTGCTGCGCAACGCCGGCCTCAAGTACGTCTGCAAGCCCGTCGAGCTGGATATCACCAACGGCCAGACCCGCTTCACGGCCGGCTTCGGCGAGCAGCGCCAGGCGGTCATGACGGTCGGCAACGGCGAGGGCAACTACTTCGCCGACGAGGAGACGCTGGACCGTCTCGAGGGCGAAGGCCAGGTGGTGTTCCGCTACAAGGAAAACCCCAACGGTTCGGCCCGCGACATCGCCGGCATCGTCAACGACAAGGGCAACGTCCTGGGCCTGATGCCCCACCCAGACCGCGCCTTCGACGCCGACCTCGGCTCGGAAGACGGCGCGATCCTGTTCCGCAGCGTGTTCCAGAGCGCCTGACGCGCCTAAGCCCAGACCGGGAAGAAGAACAGCAGGGCCCAGACCACGACGGCGGCCCATGCCAAATGCCTGATGACCCTGACGTCAGCACCATTCAAACGCATAGGCCGATCCTTCCTAGCCACCCGAACAGGCTAGCACAGCTCTGAGGCGACCGCCTCGTCTTCCGTTCGCGGGTAAAAATGGGCTAAGCGGCGCTGTTATACTGTAGCAGCCGTCAAATCCCGGTCCTAAGGTGCCGCCCTCTGTAGGAGGGCCCATCATGCGTTTCGTTTCCGCCTTGCGCGTCGGCTTGCTCGCCGCCGCGGCCGCTTCCGTGTTCGCCGTCGCCGCGCAGGCGCAGATCACGGCGATGACGCCGGACATCGACGGCAAGTACGTCCAGACCAAGGTCAACTACGACTACGAAAAGCGCGTCGTGATGATCCCGATGCGCGACGGGACCAAGCTGTACACCGTCATCGTTACGCCCAAGGGCGGCAAGAACCTGCCGATCCTGCTGACCCGCACCCCCTACAACGCCGCCAAGCGCGCCGCCCGCGCCGACAGCCCGCGCATGGTCGCGGCCATGCCGCAGGGCGACGAACCCTTCGTGGCCGACGGCGGCTATATCCGCGTCTTCCAGGACATCCGGGGCAAGTACGGGTCGGAAGGCGACTACGTGATGACGCGCCCCCTGAAGGGGCCGCTGAACAGCTCCGAGGTCGACCACTCGACCGACGCCTACGACACCATCGACTGGCTGGTGAAGAACGTGCCCGAGACCAACGGCAAGGTCGGCATGCTGGGCAGCTCGTACGAGGGCTTCACGGTGGTGATGGCCCTGGTCAATCCACACCCCGCCTTGAAAGCGGCGGCGCCGATGAGTCCGATGGTCGACGGCTGGATGGGCGACGACTGGTTCCAGTACGGCGCCTTCCGCCAGATCAACTTCGACTACTTCACCGGCCAGACGACCGTCCGGGGCGCGGGCGAGAGCGTCCAGCGCCAGGGCTATGACGACTATTCCAACTTCCTGCGCGAGGGCTCCGCCGGCGACTACGCCAAGAACCATGGCCTCGACCAGTTGCCCTGGTTCAAAAAGCTGGCCGAGCACACGGCCTATGACAGCTTCTGGAGCGAGCAGGCGCTCGACAAGACCATGGAGAAGACGCCGCTCAAGGTGCCGACCATGTGGATCCAGGGCCTGTGGGACCAGGAGGACATCTGGGGCGCGGTCCACTCGTATCCGGCGCTGGAGTCGAAGGACAAGAACAACGACATGAACTACCTGGTGCTGGGCCCGTGGCGGCACAGCCAGGTGAACTACGACGGCTATAACCTCGGCCCGTTCAAGTGGGATGGCGACACCGCCCTGCAGTTCCGCCGCGATGTGCTGAAGCCCTTCTTCGACCAGCACTTGAAGGGCGCCGCCAAGGCCGACACCCCGCCGGTGCTGATCTACGATCCAGGTCAGAACAAGTGGAACCGCTACGCCAGCTGGCCGCAAGGCGGCGCCAGCGCCCAGACGACCAAGAACCTCTATCTGGAAGCCAAGGGCGGTCTCGACTTCACCGCGCCAACGTCGGCCAAGGGCGACGCGGCCTACGACGAATATGTCTCGGATCCTGCCAAGCCCGTGCCGTACATCCCGCGCCCGCTGCAGTTCAGCGATCGTAGCCGATGGACCCCGTGGCTGGTCACCGACCAAAGGAGCGTCGACGGCCGCCCGGACGTATTGACCTACACCTCCGAACCCCTGACGGCGCCCCTGAAGATCGCCGGCGTGCCCAAGGTGAACCTGTTCGCCTCGACCAGCGGGACCGACAGCGACTGGGTGATCAAGCTGATCGACGTCTATCCGGACGAGGTCCCCAGCCAGCCAGAACTGGGCGGCTATCAGCTGCCGGTGGGCATGACCATCTTCCGCGGCCGCTACCGCGAGAGCTTCAGCCAGCCCAAGGCGCTGACGCCGAACAAGGCGTTGAAATACGAGTTCATCCTGCCGACCGCGAACTACACCTTCCAGCCCGGGCACCGGATCATGGTGCAGGTCCAGTCCAGCTGGTTTCCCCTGTACGACCGCAACCCGCAGACCTTCGTCCCGAACATCTTCTTCGCCAAGCCTAGCGACTATGTGAAGGCGACGCAGCGGGTATTCCATGCCGGCGATACGGCCAGCTTCATCGAGCTGCCGGTCGTCGACGCGAAGTAGCCCAAAAAAGAAAGGCCGGCGGTGATCCGCCGGCCCTTCCTCTACGGAGAGTCTCGAGGTCAGCGCTGGTCGCGCCGTTCCTCGGTCTGGCCCGCCTCGCCAGCCTGTCCGCCTGGATTGCGGCCCTGCTCGTTCTGGCGCGGCTGGCCTTGTTGTTGCTGCTGCCCCGGCGCGGGACGTTGCTGGTCGTTCTGCTGCTGCTGCGGATTGCGGTCTTGTTCGGCCATCGGGCTTCTCCTTCGGTTCACAGCGCGCTCGTGACGCACGAGAAAAGAACGAACCCAGAGTCGAGCCGTTCCTCCGGTCAAGCCGCCTTAATTCCAGCTAAGCTCAAGATTTTTCGAAACTTTCTCCCGCGAATGACGACAATGCCCCCCGCGCTGCGGCGTTCTTGCCCTGAAGAAGTCCGCTGGCCTGTGGCGGAATCCCGGGGACCGGGTTAGAAGGCGCGCCCATGAGCACGCCCCAAAAGCCCATGGCCGAATTGGCCGCCGAGTTCGGCCTGAAACCCGCCGAGTACGACGTCGTCTTGAAGCGCCTGGGCCGCGAGCCCAACCTCGTCGAGTTGGGCGTCTTCTCGGTCATGTGGTCCGAGCACTGCTCGTACAAGTCCTCGAAGAACCAGCTGAAGAAGTTCCCGATCAGCGGCCCGCGCGTGATCTGCGGCCCGGGCGAGAACGCCGGCGTTATCGATATTGGCGACGGCGACGCGATCATCTTCAAGATGGAAAGCCACAATCACCCCTCGTACATCGAGCCCTACCAGGGCGCGGCGACGGGCGTCGGCGGCATCATGCGCGACGTCTTCACGATGGGCGCGCGGCCGATCGCGCTGCTGAACGCCCTGCGCTTCGGCGAGCCCGACCACCCCAAGACCAAGCGCCTGGTGGACGGCGTGGTCTCCGGCATCGCCGGATACGGTAACTGCGTGGGCGTGCCGACGGTCGCCGGCGAGACCAACTTCCACAAGGGCTACAACGGCAACATCCTGGTCAACGCCATGTGCGTGGGCCTGGCCAAGGCCGACAGCATCTTCTACTCGGCCGCCCCGGGCCCGGGTCTGGCGGTCGTGTATTTCGGCTCCAAGACCGGCCGCGACGGCATCCACGGCGCCACCATGGCCAGCGTCGAGTTTTCGGAGGACTCCGAGGAAAAGCGCCCGACCGTCCAGGTCGGCGATCCCTTCGCCGAAAAGCTGCTGATCGAAGCCACGCTGGAACTGATGGCTTCGGGCGCCGTCGCCGCCATCCAGGACATGGGGGCCGCGGGCCTCACCTGTTCGGCGGTGGAAATGGGCGCCAAGGGCGATCTGGGCATCGAACTCGACCTCGACACGGTGCCGGTGCGCGAAGAGCGCATGAGCGCCTATGAAATGATGCTTTCGGAGAGCCAGGAGCGCATGCTGATGGTGCTCGAGCCCTCCAAGGAAAGCGTCGCCAAGGCGATCTTCGTCAAGTGGGGGCTCGACTTCGCCATTGTCGGCAAGACCACTGACGACCTCAGGTTCCGCGTGCTGCATCAGGGCGTGGAAGTCGCCAACCTGCCGATCAAGGACCTGGGCGACCAGGCGCCGGAATATGACCGTCCGTGGACGCCGGCGGTCAAGCCCGCGCCACTGGCGGCCGACGACATTCCGCAGGCCGACATTGCCGATGCGCTGGTCCGGCTCGTCGGCTCGGCCAACAATTCGTCGCGCCGCTGGGTCTACGAGCAGTATGACACGCTGATCCAGGGCAATTCGCTGCAGCGGCCGGGCGGCGATGCCGGCGTCGTGCGCGTCGAAAGCCATG
>CAKZJK010000014.1 GCA_936942565.1 uncultured Caulobacter sp.
CTCTCCCAGTTCCTGGCCCTGGCGCGCTCGGAGGCGGCGGCCGCCGAAGGCGAGGCCGATCTGACCGCCCTGCTCGCGACGATTCAGGTCGAGGCCGCCCGCGCCTTTCCAGACGTCGAGGTCCTGACGCGCCTACCGCCCAACCTTGGACTGGCGCGCGGCAACGCGGTGCTGATCGGCGAGGTTCTGCGCAATCTCGTCTTCAACGCCTGCGCCTATGGCGGGGGCAAGGTGCGCATCGCCGCCAACACCGACACCAGCGGCATGAAGGTCGTCATCTGGGATCACGGCCCCGGCATGCGGGAGAGCGAACGACTGTCCGCGTTCACGCCCTTCAACCGCGGCGCGGCGAGCCCGGCCTCCGCCGGCGCCGGCCTTGGCCTGGCCATCGTGCGCTCGATCGCCCAACGCCTGGACATCGATATCGCGCTACGCGACCGCCAGCCAAGACCCGGCCTGGCCGTCGATCTTCGTTTCACCGCCTCTCGGCCTTGAGGCGCCACGCGCGCCCGCCAGCGACAAGGCGTCGTAGCCCCTCCCGGACTCGAACCGGGACGCCATACGGCCGCGCGTTTTAAGCGCGCTGCGTCTACCATTCCGCCAAGGGGCCACGCCCCGTCATAGCCAAGGGTCGCGCTCGGTTCTAGGGGTGGTCGTGGCCCAAGCGACGCCCGCCTGTGGACTCGCGCCCCGGAGCCACGCCCTGGCCACCCGAAAAGACCGGCGAACACCAGACGGATCGACCAGCCTATATCCGTTGGAGGAACCCTCGCGGGTTCGCGCCCCGCTATTCCCACCAGCCGGTCGGCGCAAGCTTTGGCCGGAAAACGATTTCTCGGTCCAAAGGAAACTACTCATGGCCGAGTCGGCGACACGACCTCCCGCATCGGCTGAATCGACGCTCTAAACTGGAATATTCATTTCTCGTTTGCTCGACTCTCGTCAGAATTGCGCCGTTTTCTAGGAGAGGCCGCGACGCGCGCGACACTCGGTCGGCAAGCCGATACGATCGCGCATGTCCCAAGCGCTCCTGGCGCGGCGAACGGCTTGTCCAATCGCTGGGCACGACTATCGTCCGTCCTCTGTTGCGTTCGAGTGCTTGACCATGGCTGAAGACAAGACCCCCGATCCCGTCGACGTCCACGTCGGACGCCGGCTGCGTATGAGGCGCAAGGATCTGGGTTATTCCCAGCAAGCGCTGGCCGACGCCCTGGGACTGACGTTCCAGCAGGTGCAGAAGTACGAAGGCGGCGCCAACCGCATCAGCGCCAGCAAGCTGCATGCGACGGCCATGTTCCTGAAGACGCCGATCGGCTTCTTCTTCGAGGGCCTGGACGATCCGGAAGGCGACGACAGCACCGCGGCCGAGCTGGCCAACGAGATGGCCGACTTCTGGTCCACCCCGGGTGGTCCGGAACTGGCTCGCGCCTATGTCGGCATCCGGTCTACCGGCATGCGCCGCCATCTCGCCGATCTGGCCAAGGCCATCGCCGACGACGAATAGGCCCGGCGTCCTTACGCCGGGTTCGTCACCAACTCGATATTCTTCGCGCCGGCCTCTTCGAGAGCGGCCACCAGCTCGCCGACCGCCACGTCCAGTTCAGCCGCGTCGCGACCGCGCAGCACCAGGTTCGCGCCATAGACATCGGGCGGGCTGAAGAACGGATAGCTGCCCAGCGACATGTCCGGATGGGCCTTGGCCACCGCTTCCAGCGGCGCGGCGATCACACCCTCGCCCGTGCCGGTGACCCGCACCGTCTTCGAGAGCACCACCGCCCCGGTCCGCAGGCGCGGGCCGACGTCCTCCAGCATGCCGCGCATGATCGCGGGCACCCCGGCCAGCACGAAGACATTCTCCTTCTGGAAGCCGGGCGGACCCTGGACGGGGTTCTTCACCAGGCTGCCGCCCTCGGGCACGTGCGCCATGCGGCGGCGCGCCGCGTTCGGCTCGCCCCAGCGCTCGCGCAGCATGGCCATGATCTCGGGATGCTCGGGCGCGGTGACACCGAAAGCCTTGGCGATCGAGTCGGCGGTGATGTCGTCGTGGGTCGGGCCGATGCCGCCGGTGGTGATGACGTAGTCGTACTTGGTCCGCAGCGCGTTGACCGCGTCGATGATCTCCTGCTCGACGTCGGGCACCACGCGCGCTTCGCAAAGATCGACGCCATAGGTCGCCAGGTACTTGGCGATGGCCGAGAGGTTGGTGTCCTGGGTGCGGCCCGACAGGATCTCGTCGCCGATGATCATCACCGCCGCCGTCACGCGTTCGGATTGGGTGGCCGTCATCGTCGCTATCCCCTACATCGCCGTTTGCTTTTCAGGATCGACTTAGGCTTCGCATGCTGCTCCCGCAACCGCTCGTTCGCGGCCGTCTGGTGTCGCGCTACAAGCGCTTCTTCGCCGACCTCGTCCTGGACGACGGACAGGCGGTGACGGCCCACTGCCCCAACCCCGGCGCCATGCTGGGCGTGAAGGCGCCAGGCCAAGTCGCCTGGGCCTCGTGGTCGCCCGATCCCAAGCGCAAGCTGGCCTACACCCTGCAGATGATCGAGCAGGGCAACACCCTGGTCGGGATCAACACCCTGCTGCCCAACAAGCTGGTCGCCGAGGCCCTGGCGGCCGGCGCCATCCCCGAGCTGACCGGCTACGACACCGTCCGACCCGAGGTGAAGTACGGCGAGGCCAGCCGCGTCGACTTCCTGCTGACCACCGAAGGCCGCCCGCCCTGCTGGCTGGAGGTCAAGAACTGCCACTTCAGCCGCGTCCCGGGCCTGGCGGAGTTCCCCGACTGCAAGGCCGAACGCTCGACGCGTCACCTGAGCGAACTCGCCGCCCGCGTGGCGCTGGGCGAGCGGGCGGTGGCGCTGTTCGTCGTCCAGCGCGAGGACTGCGAGGCGTTCCAGGCGTGCGCGGATCTGGATCCAGCCTTCGCACGGGGGCTCGACGCGGCGGCGGCGGCCGGCGTGGAGGTTTTGGTGTACGCGTGCGGGATGAGCACGGAGACGATCGCCGTCGCGCGGTGCCTTGAATGGCGAGGCTCCCTGTCTCGGATTTAATTTGCAATCCACGCCCCCGACCACGAGCCTGAACGCCTATTCGGGGGAGTTTAGGATGCGCGCGCTGGGAATCTGCTTCACGACGGTAGCCGCGCTCTCGGCGCTTCCGGCGGCGGCCGAGGACTCCAACGGTTTTCTCACCTTCATGCGGGTGGGCGCCTCGGTCGGCGTTTGTCGGGAGAAGGTGAAAGCCGCCTATCCGGGCAAGACCCTGGCCATGGAGCAGTTCAAGATCGACGCGAAAACCGACGCCAAGGGCGAGCGGCTCGTTCGCTACACGGGCTTCACGCAGGAGCCGGGCCAGGCGCGTGTTCCGATCTCCGGCGTCTGCCACATCCGCAAGGACGGACCCAGCACTATCGAGATCGACAAGGCCTCCTAACGACGTTCACCGACCTAACATCGATTTAAGCTGCATTCCGCGCGCCTTGCGTTACCCTTTCGCACACCGCGCGAGAGGGGCGCGGAAGTGGGGGAGCGTATGAAGAGGACCGTCCTGGCTCTGGCCGTCCTGGCCGTGGCGTTGTCGGGGTGTGGCCCCGCCGACCCCAGCAAGCCCGAGAGCAAGATGATCACCGGCCTGCGGGCGATCTTCGCGTTCAAGGCCTGCACGTCCGAGCTGAGGGAGCGCTTCGGGCTCAAGGAGATCGAGGGCGTAAACTCCAACGACATGGATCCTCGGCCCACCGGCCGGCCGGGCGAGTGGGACGTCAGGTTCACCGCCGATGTCACCGAAAAGGGCTCGGGGCGGGTCACGCGCTACAAGGGCGTCTGCCACGTGCGGCGCGACAGGCCGACCAGCCTGGACGCCACCTTCGTCAAGGAGATCCACGCGGGCGACGGCGTGGTGCGGCGCAGCGCGCCCTGACACGTCCCGTGACACTCTTGTCCGCCAAAGGCTTGAAAATCGTGCTAGGATCGCGAGATACGCCCTTCACACACTAGTCGCCGCCCCCGCGGCGGCGACCGCCGAGTAGAGCATGACCCTGGACACCGCCCTCGAGATCGAAGCCGAAACCCGCACTGGCCAGATCAAGATCCACAAGCCGGAAGACTTCGAGGGCATGCGCCGCGCGGGCAAGCTGGCCGCCGAATGCCTGGACATGCTGATCCCGCACGTCCAGCCGGGCGTTTCGTCCGACGAGCTGGACCGGCTGGCCCGCGAGTTCATCCTGGACCACAAGGCCTTGCCCGCCTGCCTGTACTATCGCGGCTATCCCAAGACGGTCTGCATCTCGCGCAACCACGTGGTCTGCCATGGCATTCCCGGCGACTGGAACCTGAAGGAAGGCGACATCGTCAACATCGACGTGACCGTCATCGTCGACGGCTGGCACGGCGACACCTCGCGCATGTACGGCGTCGGCGAGGTGGGCCCGCGCGCCCGCCGCCTGGTCGAGATCACCTACGAAGGCATGAAGCGCGGCCTCGAGGCCGTGAAGCCGGGCGCCACGCTGGGCGACATCGGCCACGCCATCCAGTCCTATGTCGAGGCCCAGCGATGCTCGGTGGTCCGCGACTTCTGCGGCCATGGCCTGGGCAAGGTGTTCCACGACGCCCCGAACATCCTGCACTTCGGCCGCCCCGGCCAGGGCGCGGTGCTGAAGCCGGGCATGTTCTTCACCGTCGAGCCGATGGTGAACCTGGGCAAGCCCGCCGTGAAGGTGCTGCAGGACGGCTGGACCGCCGTGACCCGCGACAAGTCGCTGTCGGCCCAGTGCGAACACTCGATCGGGGTGACCGAGGACGGCTACGAGATCTTCACCGCCTCGCCGGCGGGGCTGTTCCAACCGGCGATCCTAGGCGGGTGATCCCTAAATCCTCCCCCCAGCGGGGGAGGTGTCCGCGAAGCGGACGGAGGGGGAAGTCCTGTTGACCTCGCCCCTCCCCCCCTCCGTCGCCTCTTCGAGACGACACCTCCCCCATTGGGGGAGGATTTTAGCTAGACAACCCTAGATCGTTCACGCCTATTACTCGCCCAGAGTCGAGGGCGGCATGGTCAGCGTTTCATCCCTGACGATCTCCGACGCCGCGCCGGATGAACCGC
>CAKZJK010000015.1 GCA_936942565.1 uncultured Caulobacter sp.
CGCAGTACATCATTCCCAAGCCCTTCGACCCGCGCCTGATCCTGCAGATCGCGCCGGCCGTGGCCAAGGCGGCGATGGACAGCGGCGTCGCCACCCGGCCGATCGCCGACTTCGACGCCTATCGCCAGGAGCTCGAGCTCTTCGTCTATCGTTCGGGCCAGCTGATGCGGCCTGTCTTCGAGCGCGCCCGCAAGGCGCCGGTCAAGGTCGCCTATGCCGAGGCCGAGGACGAGCGCGTGCTGCGCGCGGTTCAGACCGTGGTCGACGAGGGCCTGGCCGCCCCCGTGCTGGTCGGCCGCCGCGAGGTGATCAAGGCCAAGATCCAGGACTTGGGTCTCCGCCTCGACGTCGGCGGCGGAGTCGAGATCGTCGATCCCTACGCCGACAAGGACCTGTTCGGTCCGCTGGTCGCCGACTACCAGAAGCTGGTCGGGCGCCGTGGCGTGCCGCCAACGGCGGCCGAGCGCCGTGTCCAGGGCCGTCGCACGGTCGCGGCCTCGATGCTGCTGGCTTCCGGCTATGTCGAGGCCGCCCTGGTGGGCGGCAGCGGCGACTGGTGGCAGCACCTGAAGTACGCCCTGCCGATCATCCCCAAGCGGGACGACGTCAGCCGCGTCTACGCCATGTCGTCGCTGATCCTGGACAACGGCACGCTGTTCTTCTGCGACACCCACGTCAATGTCGACCCGACGGCAGAGCAGATCGCCGAATGCGCCCAGTTGGCCGCCGAAGCGGTCCGCCGCTTTGGCCTGACGCCGAAGGCCGCCCTGCTCTCGCACTCGTCCTTCGGGGCCAGCAACTCGCCGACCGCCCGCAAGATGCGCGAGGCCCTGGCCATCCTGCGCGAGCAGGCGCCGGAGCTCGAGGTCGACGGCGAGATGCACGCCGACGCGGCGCTCAGCCAGCACCTGCGCGACCGCCTGGTCGCCGACAGCCCGCTGAAGGGCTCGGCCAACCTCCTGGTCATGCCGACCCTGGACGCGGCCAATATCGGTCTGACTCTGCTCAGCGCGGCCACGGAATCGCTGCTGGTCGGGCCGCTGCTGCTGGGCATGGCCAAGCCGCTGCACGTGCTGATCCCCAGCGTCACGGCGCGTGGCATCGTCAACCTTACCGCCCTGGCGGTGAGCCAGGCGGGGGCCGAGCGCGCTCGGGCGGCGGGCTGACCGCCTAGCCCAAAACGACAAAAGGCCCCGGCCGACGACGTCAACGTCGGGCGGGGCCCTCGAAAGTCTTTGAAAAGGCCGTCCGTCCGGGCGGCCTTTTCTCATTTGACTAGAGCGCGTTCGAGCGGGTTAGCCGCGTACACCTAACCCTACGCGCTCGCGCGCTTAGAGGATGCGCAGGTTGCCGGCCGAGGTCTTGCCCGAGCGGCGGTCCTGTTCAAGCTCGTAACCGACTTGCTGGCCTTCGTTCAGACCACGCAGGCCGGCGCGCTCGACAGCCGAGATGTGCACGAACACATCGCCGCCGCCGTTGTCCGGCTGGATGAAGCCAAAGCCCTTGGTGGTGTTGAACCACTTCACGACGCCGGTGCCGGACTCGCCGGTGCCGCTCGAGAAGTTGTTACGGGGAGCGCTGTCGAAGCCGCCGCGCGCCGGGCGCGGAGCGCCACGACCAGCGCCGCCACCGGCCGGAGCCGGGCCATGGCCCGTGACGCGCAGTTGACCGGCCGAGGTCTTGCCCGAGCGACGGTCTTCTTCCAGTTCGTACGCGACTTGATCACCTTCGTTCAGGCCCGACAGACCCGAGCGTTCAACCGCGGCGATATGGACGAACACGTCCTGGCCGCCGTCCTCGGGCTGAATGAAGCCAAAGCCCTTGGCCGGGTTGAACCACTTAACGACACCGTTCGCCATATTATCCTCAAACACCTCAATCGACGGGCTGATAGTCGGCCCGCGTCCTTCCAAGGGAAGTCATGACGCAAAACCGCGCCACGCGCTATGGGCTTTGAGCGGAGAAAATCGGCTGGAAGGCGGCGACAGCTAGAAAAAGTCGCGGATCGGACGGCGAGCGTGGCGCCAATGCCACTCTGAATTGCACGCCAAGATATAGAAAAACCCCGGCCGCAATCGGACGGGGTTGGTATTTCTGCCTTGGACCTTGGGTGCGGGGACAGGATTTGAACCTGTGACCTTCAGGTTATGAGCCTGACGAGCTACCGGGCTGCTCCACCCCGCGTCAGGGTGTTGTGAGATTGTGTGTGCAGGGTTTGCGGACTTAAAGCGATATCCTTTTGGCGGACCTGGCGGCGACCTACTCTCCCGCGCCTTGAGACGAAGTACCATTGGCCCAGGGGGACTTAACGACCGAGTTCGGAATGGGATCGGGTGGGGAACCCCCGGCAAAGCCACCAGGTCAGCGAAAAGGATATCGACCGCCCTCTTGCGAGGGCAGTGATTGTGAAGAAGACATCAGTGTCTGAAGTAGAGCCATGCGTTGCATGGGTTTGACTGAAGAACGATCAAGCCTATCGAGCTATTAGTACCGGTAAGCTCCATGCGTCGCCGCACTTCCACACCCGGCCTATCAACGTGGTGGTCTTCCACGGCTCTCAGCGAGACCTTGTTTTGAGGTTAGTTTCCCGCTTAGATGCTTTCAGCGGTTATCTATTCCACACTTAGCTACCCTGCTGCACAGCTGGCGCCATGACAGGTCCACCAGAGGTGTGTCCATCCCGGTCCTCTCGTACTAGGGACAGATCCTCTCAAGTCTCGTACACCCACGGCAGATAGGGACCAAACTGTCTCACGACGTTCTGAACCCAGCTCACGTACCACTTTAATCGGCGAACAGCCGAACCCTTGGGACCTGCTCCAGCCCCAGGATGTGATGAGCCGACATCGAGGTGCCAAACTTTGCCGTCGATATGGACTCTTGGGCAAAATCAGCCTGTTATCCCTAGAGTACCTTTTATTCGTTGAGCGATGGCCCTTCCACGCAGGACCACCGGATCACTATGGCCGACTTTCGTCTCTGCTCGACTTGTCAGTCTCGCAGTCAGGCGGGCTTATGCCATTGCACTCGACGACCGATTTCCGACCGGTCTGAGCCCACCATCGCGCGCCTCCGTTACACTTTGGGAGGCGACCGCCCCAGTCAAACTGCCCGCCACGCCATGTCCCGGACCCGGATAACGGGCCGCGGTTAGACGTCAGCAACAATAAGGGTGGTATTTCAAGGATGGCTCCACTCGAACTGGCGCCCGAGTTTCATAGCCTCCCACCTATCCTACACATGTTGCTGCTAACGCCAAGGCGAAGCTGCAGTAAAGGTTCATAGGGTCTTTCCGTCTGACCGCGGGAACCCCGCATCTTCACGGGGAATTCAATTTCGCTGAGCCTATGCTGGAGACAGTGGGGAAGTCGTTACGCCATTCGTGCAGGTCGGAACTTACCCGACAAGGAATT
>CAKZJK010000016.1 GCA_936942565.1 uncultured Caulobacter sp.
TTCGTCCGGTCCGACCAGCACGACGCCCACCGAGCCGCTGACGAAGTGGACGCCGAACGACATCTCCATGGGCCCGCACAGGGCCTTCAGCAGCCGTTCGGCGATGATCGCCGCGCCGTTGGCGTCGAGGTCGGTCGCGACCACGCCAAATTCGTCGCCGCCCAGGCGCGCCACCGTCTCGCCGCCCCGGCAGACACTGGCCAGACGCTCGCCGACCTTGCGGATCAACTCGTCGCCTGCGGCGTGGCCGTGGGTGTCGTTGACGGCCTTGAAGCGGTCGAGGTCGATCGCCAGCACCGCCATGGCCCGTCCCTTGCGGTCCAGGCCGTCGATCGCCTGGCGCAGGCGCTCCTCGAACAGCAGGCGGTTGGGCAGGCTGGTCAGGCCGTCGTGCAGGGCCAGATGCTTGGCGCGCGCCTCGCTGGTGATCAGCCCCTCGGCGATCATGCGCCCGCGCCTCGCCAGCAGGATGGTCGCCAGGGTCAGGGCCAGGACCACGAGCATCACCGGACCGATCGTCTTGCGCAGCAGGCGCTGCCCCGGATGCGGCGGACTCCAGTCCAGGGTGGCGACGATCTTGCCCGTCGCGTCGCGCAGCGGCAGGTGGATGTAGGCCGCCTCATTGGCGCCGCCGTGATGGAGATGCGTGCCGGCCAGCAGGAACCGATCGGCGAAGGTCTCCAGGAATGGCCCGTCCATCTTCAGGGCCGTCACGACGATCGGCGCCCGCGCGTTGCGGATGACCGCGTGACCGAAGTCGGGGCGCACCAGACTGGCCGTGACCAGATAGATCTCGTCGTCGATCTTGGCGAAGGCGCTGACCTGCATCGGCCGCGAGACGACGTCGCCCCCCATGGCGGGGCCCAGGGCGGGCGACGAGGCGCGCTCGACGCTGCGGAGCTTGGCGACCAAGGACGAGAGCACGTCCGCGCGCCGCGTGGCCTCGGCCGACGAAAGGACCTTCCGCCCCGCCTGCGCCAGCCGCGCTCGGTCCGCGCCATCCAGCACCACGACCAGGTCGAAGCCGCTCTGCCCCGTCAGATAGGTGGCGATGTTCTCGCGCGCCCAGGCGTCGTCGTAGCGGTTGTCGAGGCGGGCCACCGCGTCGTCCCACAGCACCACGCCAACCAGGCCGCGCTCGATCTCGCGCGTCTGGGACGCCAGGCCGCGTTCGACCAGCGCCAGGTCGTGGCGTTGCGCTTCCTGGTCGATCTGGCCCGCCAGAACGATCATGACCGATAGAAGCAGTCCCACCGCCGACAGGGCGATCATGGCCAGCGGCGCGGACAGCTTCCGCGAGAGGGCCGTCATCGAGCGGCTTTTCCTTGCGTGAAACTCGACGATCACCGTTAGCTGGGAATGGCTAAGCTGGCCGTAAGCGGGAGCCTTAACCAAATCTAACCGACCGCGACCCGCCGTCGCACCCGCGCCCAGTCGACCCGGCCGTTCACTTTGGGCCGGAAAGGTTCTAGAGAGACCGACCCGTTCTTTCAGAGCTACGCGAAACTCCCTTGCGACTTCCCCAGGCCCGTCTCGACCAGGTTCTCGATCGTTTCCGCGAGGTGGAGGCGCGCATGGGCGCGGCCACCGACGGGACCGAGATCGTCAAGCTCTCCAAGGAGCACGCCGAGCTGAAGCCGGTGGCCGAGGCCGTCGAACGGCTGGCCAAGCTCTCCGCCGAGCGCGCCGAGCTGGACGTGATGGCGGCCGATCCGGAAATGGCCGACATGGTCCGCGACGAGATCGCCGCCCTGGACGAGAAGCTGCCGGCCCTCGAACACGACCTGGCCCTGATGCTGGCCCCCAAGGACAAGGACGAGAACGCCTCGGCCATCCTGGAAGTGCGCGCCGGCACCGGCGGCGACGAGGCCGCGCTGTTCGCCGGCGACCTCTTCCGAATGTACCAGCGCTACGCCCAGCTGCAGGGCTGGCGCGTCGAGATCGACAGCATCTCGGAAGGCGAAATGGGCGGCTACAAGGAAATCGTCGCCTCGATCACCGGCGACGGCGTGTTCGGCCGGCTGAAGTTCGAAAGCGGCGTCCACCGCGTGCAGCGCGTGCCGGCCACCGAAGCCCAAGGCCGCATCCACACCTCGGCCGCCACGGTCGCGGTGCTGCCGGAAGCCGAGGACGTCGAGATCGACATCAAGGAAAGCGACCTGCGGATCGACACCTACCGCTCGTCGGGCGCGGGCGGTCAGCACGTCAACAAGACCGACTCGGCCGTGCGCATCACCCACTTGCCGACGGGCGTGGTGGTGACCAGCTCGGAAAAGTCGCAGCACCAGAACCGCGCCCGGGCCATGAAGAACCTGAAGGCGCGCCTCTACGACATGCAGCGCGAGGCGCTGGACAGCGCCCGCTCGGAGGCCCGCAAGAGCCAGGTCGGCAGCGGCGATCGGTCCGAGCGCATCCGCACCTACAACTTCCCGCAGGGCCGGGTGACCGACCACCGCATCAACCTGACCCTCTACAACCTGTCGCGGATCATGGAGGGCGACGCCCTCGACGACGTGATCAACCCGCTGATCGCCGAGGACCAGGCCGAGCGCCTGGCGAGCCTCGAAGAGAGCTTCGGCTAATGTCTTTTGGCTGGAGCATGATCTTGCCCGAAAACCGGTTCCCACTTTTCGGGATCACGCTCTGATGGCCTGGACCCGCACCTACGACGAGGCCGAGCCCCAGCGGGTCAACAAGTGGCTGGCCCAGAGCGGCGTGTGCTCGCGTCGCGAGGCCGAACAGCTGATCTCCGACGGGCTGGTCTCGATCGACGGCGAGGTCGTGGAGGACGTCGGCCGCAAGATCCAGCCGGGCCAGACCCTGGTGCTGGCTGATCGCGCCACCGCCAAGCTGGACGGCACCCCTACCTACCTGATCCACAAGCCGCGCGGCGTGGTCTCGTCCCAGCCCGACCCCGGCCAGGTCCCGGCCGCGCGCCTGCTGACGCGCGCCAACCTGTGGGGCGACGCGCGCGGCGTGGCGATCCCGCAATCGGGCGACCTGATCCCCCCCGTGGGACGCCTCGACAAGGACTCGCGCGGCCTGTTGCTGCTGTCGCAGGACGGCGTGGTGGCCAAGGCCGTGATCGGGCCCCAGTCGGATCTGGAAAAGGAATATCGCGTCGCCGTCATGGGCGAGCTGACCGAGGAGAAGCTGGAGCTTCTGCGCTTCGGCCTGGAGCTCGACGGCCGCGAACTGAAGCCGGCGGAGGTGGAGGTGATCTCCGACCAGCGCCTGAGCTTTGTCTTGCGGGAAGGCCGCAACCGGCAGATCCGCCGGATGTGCGACCTTGTCGACTTGAAGGTGGTGGACCTGTTCCGCGTGCGGATCGGTCCGCTGGACCTGGGCGACATGCCCGAGGGCCGCTGGCGCCCGCTGACGAGCGCCGAACGGGCGGCGCTGATCGCGGGTTAACGCCGGTTAGCCGATCTGGTCGATGATCTCGGCGCGGAGGTCCGCGCGGGTCATGCCGGGCCAGGCCCATTCGGATTGCGCCGGACGAACCGGCCGCGGCGCGACGCGCTGCGAGGTTTGAGCGCGGGGCGCGCGCTGAGCGGCGGCCTCGCGGATAGAAACGATTTTCATGAAGTTCCAAAACAGGAGCCGGCGAGATTGCTGGCCCCAAACGCTAGATGGGTGGGAAATCGCTCAAGACTGTCGATGACGGGATGAGCGCGCGAAGCATCGTCCTGGGCTTCGGCCTCTGTAACAGGCGCGAAAACGTAAGCGGACGATCGCTTATGGATAACAGATGGTGCGCCGCGCGTCCCATTCAAGGGGCGCGGCTGAAGGACGCGGCCTGGGGAGCCGTGGGAGACGCTTGCCGAGCGCGGGTCGACGTAGGAAGATCGCTTTACGAGTAAAGCGGCTTTGCTGTCGCCAGGGGCGAGGTGTCGTTGATGTTTTCCACGTTGCGCGTCTCGGGCCCCGCCCTTGCCATCGCCTTGCTGTCCACCCAGGCCCTCGCGGCGTCGAAATGCCAGGTCACGAAGCTGGCGGAGCTTCCCGTCACGATGGAAGGCCTCTCGCCGGTCATGACGGCCCAGATCAATGGGCGCGAGGCGCGTTTCATCGTCGACAGCGGCGCGTTCTACAGCACGATGTCGGCCGGCGCCGCCCAGGAGCTCGGCCTCACGATCAACAACCTGGGGAACGCGCGCCTGAAGGGCCTGGGCGGCGAAACCTCGCTCGGCGTGGCCACGGCCAAGGAATTCGTCATCGCCGGACAGAAGCTGTCGCGGATCGAATTCGCGGTGGGCGGCAGCTCCACGCGCTATGCCGGCTTCCTGGGCCAGAACATTCTGGGCTTGGCGGGCGTGGAATACGACCTGACCCACGGCGCCGTGCGGCTCATGAAGACCAAGGACTGCGGCGACATCGGCCTGGCCTACTGGGCCGGGGACAGGCCTTTCACCCTCATGCGCATCGCCTCGATGGAGGACCACGACCGGCACACGATGGGCACGGTCGAGGTCAACGGCGTCAAGCTCAAGGCGATGTTCGACACCGGCGCCTCGAGTTCGGCGCTCTCGCTGGAGGCGGCCAAGCGCCTGGGGGTCAACCCGGAAAAGGACGGCCTGCCCTTGGAGGGCTTCAGCTCGGGCGTCGGCCAGAAGCGCGTGCGGACCTGGAAGGCGCGTTTCGACAAGATCGATATTGGCGGAGAGGTGATCAACAAGCCCTGGCTGCGCATTTTCGACGGGGCGCTGGGCAGCGCCGACATGCTGATCGGCGTCGACTTCTTTCTCACCCACCGGGTCTTCGTCGACAACCAGAACCGCCGGATGTTCTTCACCTATGAAGGCGGCCCCCTGTTCGGGATCAACCTCAAGGGCGCGGTCGATGAGACCGGCAAGTCGGTGGACCTCACCGACAATACCGCCGAGCCGACCGATGCGTCGGGCTATGCCCGGCGAGGCGCGGTGTCGGCCTCGCACGGCAAGTTCGACGCCGCCATCGCCGATTTCGACAAGGCCATCGCCCTGGCGCCGGACAACGCCGACTACTTGCTGCAGCGCGCCCGGGCGCGGCTGTCCAACCGTCAGGTGCTGCTCGGCGCGGCCGACCTGGACAAGTCCATCGCGCTGGACCCGAAGGACGCGGAGGCGCGCCTGACCCGCGCCCAGTTGCGCCGCGGCTCGCGCGATCCGGCCGGGGCGCTGGCCGATCTGAAGGCGGCGGACGAGAACCTGGCGCCCTCCGCCCAGCATCGGCTTCACCTGGGCCGCTTCTACTCGGCCCTCGACGCGCCCGAGCAGGCCCTGACCAACTACGATCTATGGCTGAAAAGCCATCCGGAGGACGTGGCGCGCGCCGAGGCGCTGAACGGCCGCTGTTGGGCGCGGGCGCTGCTGAACCGAGAGCTGGACAAGGCGCTGAGCGACTGCGACGCGGCGCTACGCCTGCGCCCTGGCGATCCGGCCTTCCTCGACAGCCGCGCCCTGGTCCGCTTCCGCCGCGGCGAATTG
Source organism: uncultured Caulobacter sp. (assembly GCA_936942565.1). Classification (GTDB taxonomy): domain Bacteria; phylum Pseudomonadota; class Alphaproteobacteria; order Caulobacterales; family Caulobacteraceae; genus Caulobacter. The sequence continues at coordinate 5,469 of CAKZJK010000016.1, forward strand.
GACAAGGCCTTGGCCGACTACGACGCCGCCGTGAAGGGATCGCCCCGCGAAGCCTGGTCGCTCTACGCCCGCGGCCTCGTCCAGCGCCGCCTTGGCAAGGTCGCCGAGGCCGACGCGGACAAGGCCAAGGCGCTGGCGATCAATCCGAACGTCGCCGCGCGGATGAAGCGCTACCACCTGGAGAGCTGAAGGCTCGCCTCGGGACAACAGCCCGGCCAACCGTCGGAGGCCGCGGCTAGAACGCAAGCAGACTCCAGAGGCTTCCGGCTAGGGTGGCTGGCCGACGCTCGAAATCCCTCTCTTTTAGAGAGAGGGAGG